>JBIKTS010000074.1:0-4672 GCA_044347985.1 Candidatus Babeliales bacterium | reverse complement strand
GCAGCAGCAGTACTCGTTGCATTGGCGGTAATTGCTGCACGCAACGGTATTTCACGGGTCATACACAATGCGCTAGGTGCTGCTGGGAATGCTGGTGTGCCGCCTGCCACAAGTCCCCGTTTAGGCGGTAGTGCCTCGGCTGTAGTAGGATCGAATCGTAACGAAGTCTCCCGCCCACAAGAACTTTCTCGTGCTGAGCCTTTGGTTGTTGCCGTTCATACTGGTAATGCTATGACAACTCCTCCAGATATGGCTAGAATGGCCGGCGCTGGAAGTTCTGTAAGGGGAAACGGCTTACCTTTGCTGTCTGGGGGGGGAGTTAGAGGAGATGAAATAGGTACCGCAGGAAACAATGTTGGTATGGCTGGAGCTGGTACTGGTGTGGGTGCTCCGGAAGGCGAATCTTTTTTGCCTCGCTTTACAATTACTCCGCGTGCAGCGTGGGGTATGGTGGAGCAAGCTGATGGCTTGGTTGGGATGCGATCGTCGAGCTATCTGATTGATGCGACGTATGATGGGATTACAACGGATGAAGACTGGACTACTTTTAATGGTATGTCTTCTGATCGTCCAAATTTTGAGATTTGGACTCAGCGTGATTCGCCGCCGTCAGCCCAAGATTTTTTAGCGTCAGGCAATCAAAATTGGACTGCGCAATTTAGGTCGACTGAATTTCGAGAAAAGAAGCTTACACTGTTTGGTAAATTGTATGTATCTCTCGCTCGAATGGTCGGATTGCCCAAGGTAACAGGCGTTTGTGCACTGCGTACAAATGGTTCGGAAATGACAATGATTGTACGTACCAACGATGGTCGTTACTTTGCATTTCTGTGTGATGGAATGAAACAAAATAACAAAATATATCAAATAAAAATGAGCGCTTTGGTTGGTATGCTTGTTAAGGAGTCAGCTAATCACATGTTGTGGTGTATCAATGATCCCGGAGTAATTAGCCGCTATTTTAAAGATGATGTCGAGACTATTAAGAAAATCACTGAAGAGTTATCGCGTGTCGGTGACGCTTCGAAGTATTTAGATAATATTAAGACTGCTTTACATGAGGTTATAAGAGTAGTGAATGATATTAGTATTCAGTGTAATCCGATAGATCCTTTGGTTGAAGGCGAGTCTGGGTTCAGATATAGCTTGGACTATCAGCCTTCAGAGCTTGTCGTAGCGATTACAGAATTGTTTCACGTTTTAGCTGCTTGGAAGGGTTCAAAAATTGACGTTTCACATGATTTTTTTATGGATTTTCATAGTAGCTTAATTAAATTTATCTTTTTGCAGTATTGTGTGAAGAATAATCTGTCATCGCTAGACATAAATAGTTCTGACGACGCATTAAAAGTTCCTAAGTTTTTTACCCCTGATTTTTTTGAGAGACATAGCGTTGTTTCTGCAATGGCTTTTGAGAGTACTACATTCTCATCAGAGATCGCTGGAATATATCGTGCTGCGGTATTGTCTGCTAGAAAGTATACTCAAGATTTTGCTCGATTATTTGAGATGGAGATTGATAATGAGCTTAGTCGATTTTTTGACAAGCTTTATCCCATTTCTGCTTGAGCATAAGTATGCTTTTATCTAAGGTTTAGAATTAAATAATTTTTGGTTAAAATGCGAATAAGAAATGAGGTTCAGTTAAGTTTTGTAAAGCTACCGATCAAATAGATTTAGCAAGGCAAAGCGCATGAGCTCATTGCGGACTTTTTCTGAAAGCTTTGCGAGCGGCTCGTTCCCTTTAATATCAACAAGATCAAGGCGGGCACCATGCTTAATCAAGAGGTGTGCAAGTTTTTGGTAAAGTGTTGCTTGCTGGCCTCCGTAAAAAACCGTTATTTAAAAAAATTGATTGTAAGACACATTTGCGTTTGGATATAGTTTGAAATGAAACAGTAATAAAAAGTATAAATTGTTTGGGGAATATGATGTATGTGATTTTTTTTAGTCTTGTTATGCTTCAATCATTAGTATTGTGTAGTGCGCAACATGTACAGAGTGAGCAGGTAATGCAGAATAAGAAGGATGATTGGTTATTGCGTCGGGCTGGTGTAGTTATGAATCAACTACAAAAAATGTCCACTGAGGGTGATAAGAATGCAATAGATTCTATTGAGTTTGTGAAACATGAGTTTTCTGTTGTAGTTTTAGAAGTTTTGCGAAGAGGAAAGCGTCCTCGTAATTTTATAAAACGAGCCCGATCGCTTGAGTTAATGATTAGAGCAGATGAAGCATATGGTGCAATCCGCGATCAAATGGTATTTTTATTGACTGCTGCGCGAAAAAAACGAGTTGGTCTGAGTGTAGGTGCAAAATGGGGTATTGGCGCTGGAAGCGCAGGTGTACTCGCGGTTCTTGCTGCAATCGCGGTGCAAAAAATGAAATTAAGTAATTTGGGTTTTGTGGGAGCTGCTTTAGGTCAACCTGTAGATCAACCTGTAGCTCAGCCAGTAGCTCATCAGCCGGTAGTTCATCAGCCGGTAGTTCATCAGCCGGTAGTTCATCAGCCGGTAGTTCATCAGCCGGTAGTTCATCAGCCGGTAGTTCCTGAGGGAGCTGCTTTAGGTCAACTTGTAGATCAACCTGTAGCTGGTGGGGGACATGGTGCAGGTGGCCACTTGCCACAAGATGTTGTATTGGCGCAACGTATGGGGGGGGCAACTCGGGGAGGTGTGAGTTTAAATTCTGACAACACAGCTTTGGATTGGCATTCTGATAGCTGTGAATTCAGTATAATGCCAGGGGGAAGACAATCTTGGTGGACTGAAACGGTACGAGCGCGTTATTTGCAAACATTTAATTCGGAGTATTTTTTTAATATTAGCGATCATTTCTTTTTGAGAGAAATGTGTTCATTTCCAGCAGGTTATAGAGGAAGCTGGGTTGAAAGGCGCAGAAGAGAAAGTGGAATGACCGATGAACAGAGAAAAAATCAATTACTTGGATACATTGCTCAATTAGAAGTACTGGGGCCTATAGTATGCGCAGGCTTTTTTGATTGGATACATGATGCACCATGTTTTTTTATTCATTTGCAGGAAAAACCTTTTGCTTTATATATTTTTATTGTTCTCCCTGATGGGCAGGTTAAGCAGCTTGATCTAGATGTTTGGCAAGGAAAGTACCTGCGAAATAGTTTTACTAGCGATCTCTTTATTGTTAGGGAGGGAGGAGCAACTTTTACTCGGCATGCTCGCTGGAATTCATTACGAAGCACATGGATAGGTGCAGTAATGCATCGCGACGCACTCAACACAACTACCACCAGGTAGTTCTGTTGAGCGGTTGAGGACACTCACTAGTCTTACTGAAGATGATTGAGGCCTTGGTGGAGGATTGATGTGTTATTGTATCTGTTACCGATCAAACAGATTTAGCAAGGCAAAGCGCATGAGCTCATTGCGGACTTTTTCTGAAAGCTTTGCGAGCGGCTCGTTCCCTTTAATGTCAACTAAGTCAAGGCGGGCACCATGCTTAATAAGCAAGCGTGCCAGTTTTTGGTAGAGCGCGCCGCCTTTTCCATGAAAGTGGAGTGGTGTTTGCCCGAGTTCATTTTGAGCGTCAACATGTGCGCCGGCAATTATGAGGATTTCTGCCATATCAAGTGTCTTTTGTGTAATATTGAGTGCAATATGGTGCAACGGAGTGTTGCCATAGGTATCTCTAATATTAGGATTTGCGCCATGTGTTAATAAAAATACCAGTGTTGCGGCATCTTTATTGATGATGGTGAGTAAAATGGGCGATAGCCCGTCGCGTACGGCGTTTATATTGGCGCCTTGAGCAACATGACGGGCTATCGTTTGGGGGATACGCTTGTTCTGCACTGCGCTAAAAAGCGCGTCATCGATGGCGTTTTGTGCGGTATGCAATGCGCTCTGAACTTTTGCTGAGCTTTGCACGTCGGTCGCACTGGTTAAGCGGTCTTCCTGTAATTCGCGGATCGATCGCTTGTGATACACCACCTGTTGGCCAAGCACATTACTACAGAGGTAGGCTGGTGCGGCCAGAGGCAAATTTTTACGTTTCATAGTATAGATCTCCATTTTTTCTTGCGCCGTGGTGTTAGGCACGATTCAAGATATGTCTTAGTATGGGCGCCTTCTATTCTTATTGTAAATAGTTTTTTAAAAAAAGATCTTTTGGGCTGGGTTTTTTGTTTATTTTTTGACTTATAAAGAGAACCACTTGCGCTTCTCTTGAGTTTGCCGATACAATGACCTGGTCTTGCGTATAGAGGATAGTTCATGATTCCCCATCAATTAACGGTTTCTAATTTTTTAAGTTACGGTAGTCAGCCTCATACAGTATCATTTGAGGGGTATAGCCTTATTTGTTTGTCTGGAAGAAATGGACATGGTAAGTCTGCGCTTCTTGATGCTATTACGTGGGCATTATGGGGACAGGCGCGTAAAACAGTAAGCACCGCAAAGGCAGATGAAGGATTGATCCGTTTGGGTGCGCAATCAATGATGGTCCTTTTTGAGTGGTATGGGGGCGGTAAGCTATATCGTGTGCGTCGTGAATGTACTATGAGGATGGGTAATAAGCCCTATGTAACACTTGATATTGGTGTGTACGATGAGGCAGCGCGTCAGTTTCATAGTTTAACTGATAAAACAATACGCAAGACGCAAGAGATTCTCACTCGGATTATTGGTCTTGAATA
>JBIKTS010000073.1:0-4771 GCA_044347985.1 Candidatus Babeliales bacterium | reverse complement strand
GCACTCCCAACAAAAAATAACTCCTGGTGATTTTGCATTTATTCTCACGGTCAACTTAGGTCTTGTTGATCAACTCTGGAATTTAAGTGAGAAAATGCGCGATTTTGCAGACCACTGGGGTCTTGCATCGCAAGCACTTGCAACATTTTACGAGCCCCTTGAAGTACAAGATGTGCCGGGCGCGCAGCGCCTGAATGCAACACAGGGCGCTATTCAATTTGATCATGTCAGATTCAATTACCCGGGCGGTGAATCACTTTTTCAGAATCGTTCAATCACTATTCCTGCTGGACAAAAAGTTGGGCTTGTTGGGTACTCTGGAAGCGGCAAATCAACGTTTGTGAATCTTATCCTACGCCTGTATGACATTACCAGCGGTCGCATTCTTATCGATGGACAAGATATCGCACTGGTTACTCAAGAATCGCTCCATCAAGCAATTGCGGTTGTTCCTCAAGAACCAACCTTACTCCACCGCAGCATTGCAGAAAACATTGCCTACGGAAATCCAACTGCATCGCGAGAAGAAATTATGGCCGCTGCATACAAAGCTGCTGCGCATGATTTTATCACTTCATTTGAAGCACAGTACGACACTGAAGTAGGAGAAGGTGGCAGTAAATTATCTGGAGGTCAGCGGCAACGCATCGCACTCGCACGGGCACTGCTTAAAAACGCGCCAATTCTTATTCTTGATGAAGCAACATCACAACTTGATACCATTACTGAAAAAGCAATTCAGTCTTCGCTTGCTGATTGGTTTACACAGCACACCAATCATGCACAAACAACCCTGGTTATTGCGCATCGTCTTTCAACACTTTTGCATATGGATCGCATTCTGGTATTTGAACGTGGTGTTATTATTCAAGATGGCACGCACAATCAATTGATCGCGCAAGAAGATAGTTTATATGCAATGTTATGGCGCACCCAAGTTGGTGGGTTCATCAAAGAGTAATATCTTGCATTCGCGAAAACAGACTCCTTATAGTGGCTGTGTTGTATTCATTATGAAAGGTGCTGCCACATATGATATCTGAGTACCGTAATCGCCGCATTGCAATTGCTCTTGTAGGAATACTCTGTCTCGCTCTCACTCTGAGCGGTTACTACCTACTGCGTTCTTTTCAAAAACCAATTCAACCCGCAATAGAAAAACCAGAAGAATGGATGACCATATTTGTCCATGGATCATTTGCAACCGCACTTGGTTTTATTAGCATGTTTAATGTCATCAAAGATAAAGTGCATAAAACAAACTATAAAAAAATGGTCAGCATGATGCGCAAAGATCCATTTTTTTTCCAAATGCAGCCCATGCATGAACTCGGTCTTGTTCCCATAACGCCAACTCTTACCCTTGAAGACGAAAACAAAAAGTATGCCATTCTGCCTGTTACAGCAGCATATCAATTAATTACTGAGTCAATTCAAAAAACCCCGGAAAAAAATTATTTCTACACGTATGGATGGAGCGGCCTTATTAGCCAATACCGCAGACGCAAAGAAGCTATTAAATTATATAAAGCACTAGAAACAGAATACAAAGCACTGAGCGCACGTGGCATTCATCCCAAAATACGACTGATTGCACACAGTCACGGAGGCAATCTGATTCTCAACACTGCAGGCATCCATGAATTGCTACAAAAAGGATTAGAACACGAACCAACAGCAGAACGCTACCCAGACAGCGACAACCTTGCAAGCATGCAAGCCATTCACTCGCTCCTCACCAAACCGCGCAAAGATGGAAGCATGTATTCACTGAGCATTGCGCCATTTACCATCGATGAACTTATTCTGCTCGGCACCCCAATCCAACCAGAAACACTTGCTTTCTTCCTCTCTCCCTTTTTTAAAAAAATTTACAACATCTATTCAGACGATGACGTCATTCAAAGTATGGATTGGGTAAGCACGCGTCGATACTATTCAGAGCAACGCGTCACACTCTCACCACTCACTGCACACCAACCAACAATCATTCAAGTTAAACTGACTCTCAATAAGCCAGCAGAGTCTGCTGAAAAACCCACTCCAGCACCCGCGCCTTCATCAGAATCATCAGAAAAAGCACTGGGGACCTTAAAAAGTACCATAACATCATTGTGGTCACGCATGTTCGGTTCACGCGCAACACGGCAGATACTTGATCCACTTCATAAAGAGTTTTGGTTTATGGGATGGAAAAATCATGACAAGCCGGAGCTCGCACAGCAATATATAAAACCATTCCCCTACGCCATACTCATTCCTCATATTCAAAAACTCATCGAAGCAATCCCTGATATGCATGACTTTGATGTGCGGCTTACTTTTAAAGAAAAAGGAATCGGACTCACGGCATACCCCCATGAGTCGCCAGAAAAACGAAAAAAAATCTACATGAACAAAGATTTTTTTGTTGACCTCCAAACACAAGCAAATGCGTGGCGACCGCACAATATAACACCATCATACGAGATGGAACTTCTCCATAAATACAGCCAGATGCTGAATATCTAACAAAACGATCGCCTTTTTTAGATAACCTTGTATCCTATGCGGCCTTACGATCATCAATCACTTCTGATCCAAAGGAATTTGTGGCATGAAACGATTTTACACCCTACTTGTAACAACAGGATTATTAGCAACACCGCTGCTGCTAGGAGCCCTTCCCACTATTAGAGATATTCATGTTGAAGGCAATACGCGAATTCCCGCCGAAACAATTACTCACCGACTTCTCTACCGCAAAGGCGGCACCTTTGATGAAAACCTCAGCACCAAAGCAATCGAAGCGATATACAGTCTGAATGCATTTGATCAGGTGATTATTGAAAAAGAAGGAATCGACGACGCGCAAATAGATCTCTTTATTACCGTGCACGAAAAACCGATCCTCAGCGAAGTTACGTTTAGCGGCAATAAAAAAATATCGACAAAAAAATTGGAAGAGCTGATTGATGTCAAAAATATTCAAACCATTACACAAGAAGATGGTGACATCTTGGCGCACAAAATAAAAAAAGAATATACCGACAACGATTATCATGAAGCTGTTGTAACAGCAGCAGTGACTCCTGATCCACAAAATCCACAGCGAGCCTCACTCCATTTTGCAATCAATGAAAAAGTAAAAAGCCACATTCGTGAAATCAATTTTACCGGCAACACGGTTATCCCCGCACGCACGTTGCGCTCCTATATTCAAAACCGTGAAGTCTGGCTCCTGTGCTTTCTTGATGGTGCAGGTAAATTTAATGAAGCAGCACTCGAAATAGATAAAGAACGCATTCGTGCTGCCTATGCAAACAAAGGATACTTTACCGCGCGAGTAACTGGCACAACCGTCACGCGCAGTGACGATCAAAAAAATATTGACGTACTCTTTACCATCACCGAAGGCCCACTCTTTACCATAAAAGAAATTGATATTGCGCCAGACATTGAAGTGCCTCATCGCATTGTGCGCAAACTCCTCACACTCAGTCCGGGCGATACGTACAAACTTTCTGAAGTCCAAAAAATGATGGAATCCATCAAACAACTGTACGGCGAATATGGATTTATTGATGCATATGTTTCCCCACAAATTGTACCAGATGCTGCAACCAATACTATTGCGCTTACCTTCCACGTAGAAAAAGGAACACGATGGAAATTAAATCGTCTCTTCATTACCGGAAACGAAACAACACGTGACCACGTTATTCGGCGTCAATTAGCGCTTGAAGAAGGAGCACTCATCACCTCAACCGGTCTTGATTTTTCCAAACGCAACGTTGAAGCACTCAGCTATTTTGAGCGTGAAAGTGTCACCTGGAAAAAGCACCGATTGGACACTGAACGTTTAGACCTTGAACTCCAAGTAAAAGAAGTTCCTACCCGTACCTTTAATATCGGATTAGATTTTGGTTCCAGCCAAGATGATCCTAATAGTGGCGTAAAAGGAACTATGGGCGGAGACCTGCGTAACATGTTTGGAAAAGGATGGGATATGGGATTTGTCTTAAAAGGCACCAAATCCGGTTTAAGCCAAGCATCATTCCATATGAGTGATCCGTATCTTCGCCACAATCTTTCAGGGCAACTCAATTTCTCATTTGCTCAAACACGGTATGATCAATGGAAGTGGGTTCTTCCTGCTCCAGAAGAAAAAGTATTTGGGGTTGTTGGCAGACTGGGTACCCGTCTTCCTACCGCTGATCGCGCTACCAGCCTGCATGTTGAGTCAGGTGTTGAACATATTGAAAACAATGCGTACGATTCAAAAACCAATCAACCAAAACTCAGCATTCGCGGCGTCAGTAGCCGTGAGCATCCACGGCTGCAAACATTGCTCTCGCAAAAATTGCAAGCGGGCACACTCCACTGGGTTGGACTTGATCTTATCAAAGATACCCGCAACCACATGGTGTATCCAAACGATGGATACAAATTAGTCCTGTCCAATAAATGCGCATTGCCGGGCATCAACCAAACATTCTCTTTTATTAAATCAACACTCCACGCAAGTTGGTACACGCCACTTATTGGATATGACACCCTCGTACTTGGACTTCACGCGTTTGGCGGCATCATTGAGCAGATCGGTCGCTCAGAAAGTACCCGCACAAAAATCCCTTACCGGGAACTATTCCACCTCGGTGGTCAACACAGCATTCGAGGATTTAATTGGGGTCAAGTAGGACCATCATGGGATTACGCAAATCCACTCGGCGGGAAAAAAGCAATTCAATGTAATGCAGAGCTTATCTTCCCGCTTATGGGCGATAATGCA
>JBIKTS010000025.1:0-9667 GCA_044347985.1 Candidatus Babeliales bacterium | reverse complement strand
ACTGCAACAGGATACCTATCAGGAAATTAAAACTCCGCTCATTATGCATGAAAAATTGTGGCACACCTCGGGGCATTATGAGAATTATAAAGAAAACATGTATTTTACTCAGATTGATGATCAAACACATTGCGTACGGCCGATGAACTGTCCTTCGGGGCTTATGGTCTACCAAGAGGGACTTCATTCGTATCGCGCATTACCAATCCGATTATCTGAATATGGTATGGTGCACCGGTATGAATTGTCTGGCGTGCTCCATGGATTATTTCGGGTGAGAACATTTACGCAAGATGATGCACATATTTTTTGCATGCCGGCCCAGATCGAGCAGGAAGTAGCGGCGGTACTTATGCTTGCTGAGACCTGTTATAAGAAATTTGGATTTGAGCATATTTCGTATGCGCTTTCTACCAGGCCAGAAAAAGCAATTGGTGATGATGCCTTGTGGGAGCATGCAACACAAGCACTTGCCGATGCAATGACATCACGGGGAATTGCGTATACGCTTCAAGAAGGCGAAGGCGCTTTTTACGGCCCGAAGATTGAAATTAAGATTAAAGATGCAATGGGCAGGCAGTGGCAGTGTGGAACGGTTCAGGTGGATCCCTTTTTGCCACAAAACTTTGAACTTGAGTACGTGGCAAGTGATCAGTCGCGGCAGCAACCAGTGATGATCCATCGTGCTATTTACGGTTCGATTGAACGTTTTATGGGTGTCATTTTGGAGCATTACAAAGGACGATTGCCATTGTGGCTTGCTCCGGAGCAGATTCGTATTATGACGATTACTGATGCGCAGCAAGAGTATGCAGCAACGGTGCTTGCGGTTTTGAAGCAGCAAGGAGTGCGCGCAACGATTGATCAGAGCTCAGATAAAATTAATGCAAAAATTAAACGAGCTCAGCTTATGCAAATTCCGTGGATGCTGGTGCTGGGAGATAAAGAACGTGAGCAGAATACGGTGACACTGCGCAAGCTTGATGGCACCCAGCAATTTGGGGTGACGCTTGATGCGCTGCGTGATATGATACAAACAGAGTGTGCGTAGTAAGTTGTGTATGTATAGAGGAGTAAGACTATGAAGCGGTATGTATTAGGCGCGGTAGTAATTTGTTGTTTGATGAGTGGTTTTTGCAGAAGTTCTGATGAGGGAGTTATGTCAACTCACGATGACTTGAGTGAAAGAAAACTGAATAAACTAGCTCGTGCCATTGAAAGAACTGTTCGCAAGAAAGAGTCTTTTGATGCAGACAGAATTTTAAGAGCTGTTGATGCGTTGAAAAAGGAAGCGCCGGATGCGTTTTCGAATGCTGATCGTGGCCTTGAATTGATAAATGATGTAGGGGAAGCATGCGCATTATATGTGAACTACTATTATGATAATAGTTTGGCTCGACATTTTTTCGGCTGGGTGTCCGCTATTGATGATGAATTATGTAAAACGGTTTGGGGTAATCTGCATAGTGAGGCCAGGGGTGCGTTGAGGGATATGATGAGCAGCTTTTCTTCTGATGAAGATTTTTCTTCTGATGAAGATTCTGAAGATGATTTTGAATTTTTGAGTGGATATGGGGTAGGTCGACGTGGTGGCATAGGAGCGTATGCGGATGCCGCCGTGAAAGAGCCGCATAGGCATGATGATTCTGATGAATTTTGTTCTGATGATGGGTGCGATCGTTATTATAAACCTTTTATTGATAACGCACTTAATCAATGAGGACTGAAAGCGGAGCGATGTATGCGAGGCGCACTTTCAAATGACGCACAAGAAAATTATGATGAGCTAGATTAGTTTGAGTCTGAATAAGAATGAGCTTTTCATTATTATTTTAGAGGGTAAATAGGAGATCTCTCCCGTTTACCCTCTTTTTTCTTTTATAGTAGGTATACCGTATATAAAAGAAAGGATGCGTATGTATCGTAAGAAATTATTATATTTTGTTGTGCCGCTGCTGGTGTGCGGTGTGACTGCTTTTGCTGCGTCAGAGCAGCAGAGTGATGCCACGCAGCAGCTTGCTGCTAAGTTATATACTTCCCAAGATGGGGCGGTGAATGATTTTTTAGCGGCGATCAGACAATTTGGAGAAATGAGTGAAATTAATACAAGTGCCCGTTTTTTAGATAACGCTATTAAAGCAGCAGGTCGTAATGTGAGCCGAAATTTGGATGCAAGCCGCGACATGATAACGCAAATTCAGCAAGGTCTGGATCAGTTTGATGAAATGGTGCGTCGAGAAGTAGAGATGGCAGAGCAATTGCGTGCCACTTTGGATGGGGTTATGCAATCATTTGAGGCACGTATTCGTGCGGTTGAAGATGCGCGCGGAATTAAACGAGGAATATTTTCATGAAGTATGCCAATGTATGTAAAGAATTAGTGTTGATGAGCGTAGTTATTGGATTACTGGCTGGTTCTTGTATGACTGCAGCGGTTGATCCTGTGGCGGGAATAATGACCGGCGATGGAGAGGTGAACGCCGCAGGGCAAATGCGGGGGAACTTTGTTAAGAACGCTTTAGAGAATTTTAAACGAATGATTGATGTCCAAAATACTGCGATTTCTCAAGCGCGTGATCTTAATAAAAAACAGGTTAATAAAGCACGCAATTCTTTGAAGAATTTACAAAAGCGTTTGGATAAAATTGAAAGCAAGGCAGCGAAAGTGAATTAGGTATGAAAATGATCATGAAATATATTCTGGCACTTGTATGCTTGAGTGTACTGGGTAAAACCGTTTCTGCAGCAAATGCATTTGCAAATGGGGCGGGATGGGGAGTTGGTCTTGGGGTTGCAAATGGAGCTGTAAAGCCGACGTCATTGATTTTTGATACCTGGTTTACTCGATGGTTAACACGCAGTAAATATGAAAAACCAGATGTTATCGTGAAGCGATTGAATTATCTAGAAGGGTTGATGAAAAAGCAAACGGAACGGTTGGTGCGTCGGCGTCAAGAAGCGCTTGCTGGATTTGGTGGGCTTGTCGTGGCAATTAAAAAGTTTGACAAAGAGCTTGCTCTGCAAGAAGCTACCGCCCGTGTGGCGCCTAAAAAAGATTCTAAATCAACGATTGCTGATTTATTAAGTGACGATTAATAAGCACTTTTTTATTTTGGCCAATCATTACCAGTAATCGATTCCATTCGATCCAATACTGAGCAGGAAGCACTTTTTTAAGTGCTTTTTCTGTTTCGTCCGCAGTGCGGGTGTTGACAAGACCCCACTGGTTGCTGAGTTTGTGAACATGGGTATCTACGCAGATTGCAGGAATATCAAACGCAAGGCCAAGGACTAAGTTAGTAGTTTTTTGCCCAACACCAGGAAGGGCAAGCAGTTCTTCTTCTGTTTCAGGGACCATACTTTTGTGGCGCTCGATAAGAATCGTACTGACGGCACGCAGGGTACGGGCTTTATTTTTGTAGAAACCACTTTTATAGATGATTGTTTCGAGTTCTGAAAGAGGAAGGGCGCAAAGCTCTTGTGGTGTTTGTATGCGACTAAATAATGCGCGACAGATATGGATGGTCACTACGTCACGTGCACGCAAGCTGAGCAGGCAGCTGATAAGAATAAGATACGGATTTTTGCCGTATTCTTGGATGATTGTTTCGGTCATAGGGGGAGTAAGACCTACGGTGATAATCCGTAAATGCTCGATCAGTTTTGTCAGGTTTGCGTCAGAGAGAGTCATTTGCGCAGCTTTCTTTATTTTTGATGTCGAGATGGGGTACGGTTCTGCCTAGTATATAGCATAGTATAAATGTATGTGAAAGAAGGTGGACTGCTTCGCTTCGCTCGCAGAGACGATGGAGAAAGCTCGCAAAGACGTTTAATAGAGTACTGGACTGCTTCGCTTCGCTCGCAGAGACGGTGTAGAAAGCTGACAGAGACGGGACCACGCTCTCGCCGTCATTGCGAGGCACGAAGCAATCCATCGTTATTGCTGCCGGTGGGCCATAGCTTTGGCGACGGCTCAAGGAACGTAGCGTTTGTATCGTCATTGCGAGGAGCGCAGCGACGAAGCAATCCAGTCACCCATAATTACCACAAAGGATAAAGTATATGAGCTACCCCCTGTATAAAGAAAAAGCGACCGACTTTTTAGCGTTTTTAGAACAAGAGAAAAATGTATCGCATAATACGGTGCGTGCGTATCGCGCTGATTTGGCACAATTTCTTTCATTTTGGGAGCGTGTTGCTGATGGCGGTCCGGTGGCAGCCGCAACTCCGTCGTATGTGATGCAGCGGTATTTAGTATCGCTTTTTTATGAAAAAATGCTTAAAACAACTCTTTCGCGCAAATTATCATGCTTGCGTTCATTCTCAGCTTTTTTAAAGCAACAAGGGATTGCTCTTGAAGTAAAAGTTAAAAATCCACGCCAAGAAAAACGACTTCCGTCGATATTAAGTATTGATGAGATGAGTTATCTGCTTGATCAAGTTCCGCTTGAGCAGCTTCCTTCGCGGTATCCGTATCGAGATCGGGCGGTTATGGAAATGCTGTATGCCACTGGAGTTCGGTGTAGTGAACTGACGCATATGAAAGTCAGTGACGTTGATATGCAAGAAAAAACTATTCGTATTATGGGTAAAGGACGGAAAGAGCGAATTGTTTTGTTCGGAGAGAAAGCAAAGAAAGCATTAATGACTTATTTTGAATATGAGCGTGCGTCATTCGGGTTTGATAAAGATAGCTTTGTATTTGTAGGTCCCAGTGGTAAGCGACTTGCTGAGCGCACGGTGCAGCGTATTTGTGAAATGTATCGCCATCTTTTAAAAATAGAACGTCCATTAACACCGCATAAAATTCGTCACTCGTTTGCTACGCATTTGCTCAATCAAGGGGTTGATTTGCGGGTGATTCAAGAACTCTTGGGTCATACCTCACTGTCAACGGTAGAAATTTATACTCATGTGTCATCTGCTGAGCTTGCTCGCATGTGCGATGCAAAACATCCATTAAATACGATGGATTTTGGGGTAAAAGAATCATAGGAAAAAAGTAAATCGTTTCTTCTCGGAGATGATCGTGATACACTACAATCACAATTTGGTACATTTTTGGACAATGGTGCAGTATGCAACGTGATATTTTTGCTGGTGATATAATATTTTTTTATGCGTACGATATTGGAGATGATATCGATCTTGAAATGATTAAATCGCAGCATTTAGTGCCAACGTATAGTACGCCGTTGTCAGCAAAATTTAAAAATTACCATATTCCTATTTCATATCATCTTCGTGGTCCAAATCTCATTTCTGAGGGAGAAGGTCCTGAGCAATTTTCAAGCAGTGAAAAATCAACTATTGTGTTTACCGGTGAAGGCTCTCGGGCGCATTGTTTTGCATTAAGTAAAATTCATGCATTTGGGGTATTGTCATATTGTTATCGAATTCCATTTCGCGGTACTCTGCATACGCTTAAAAAAAGTTTGATCGAGCTGAAAAATGAATATGACCAATTGTCTGATACGTATGCGTATGAAACATATAAGCGTATTCATAGTGCTGTGGTCATGCCACAATTTTGTAATTTAAAAAATGATTATTTCACCGTACATATCAGTCCTGAGCGCAGTACACTTTCTAGTGAAAAACTGATGGAAGTATATGGGGGAGACATCGCATCGCTCTTGCGCCTTGAGGTTGATATGCTTTCGCCGTATCAGCAAGATATGATTTTACGCTCTCGCACTGGGTATTATGGTGATGAGCTGATTGTGATAGATCGGGGTGGTTCGTTTGTATATGATGATACGTGCTATGATTCTATGGAGTTGTTTGAATTCGTTACGATACAGCTTCTTGAATTACAGTATTTTGATCGATTGCTCGATCGTCGGTTACATATGTTTTATACTTCTCAATCGGACTCACTTAAATCACGCAACGCGATGCCAATTGCCGATTTGGCTCAATTAAGTGTAGATATTTCAGTTATTACTGAGCGTCTTGAAAATAGTATTCGTATGTCTGGTGATGAGTATTATTCTGATATTTATGAGCGGCTGGTTAAAAAACTTTCGCTTGATCGATGGCGAGAAGGTGTGCAGCGCAAACTTGATATTATTCGAGATTTATACGAAGTGCAGCAGACAGGCCAAGATCTCATATTTCATAAGCGCTGGACGCTGGTGATTGTTGGCTTGATTGCGCTTGAATCGATTGTTGGGCTCGCTCATTTCATTCACTATCTTCATAACCAATAAGTACGCTGTCTAAGTGATAAAAGTTGAGGCAGGGTTGTGTGTTTTTCTATTACAGTATAGTGTTTCTCAGCAGTGTCATTGCACCATAACGGTGTTTTTTTTGTTCTTGCAAGAGGCGGGGAGTCGTGGTACGGTATTTGTGCGACTAGAAGTTGCCGCGTATAAAAATTCTGCTTTGTAGTTTACCCGTGCGGCGGAGCGTAATAAGTTGTTGTCTGTAAAACAGCAAAGCAATACGTACATTTTAGGCGTATATAGTTTGTTTTTTGATAGTTCTTAAACGTATACGTTATGAGGTATTCATATGATTACTGTACCCACTCTAATGACTTCTCTAATGACTGTTTCTCTTGTGTGTTTTTCTGTTACATCCGCTCAGTTTACCGACGATCGTTTTCCCAGTGAGATTCCTTTTCCTGGTTTGACGTGTGATACAAGTCACGTTTCTGCTGAGGAGAGTGTTTATGCCTCACCAGTAAGTACTGCTGCTTCAGTATCAATGCGTCCCACTCCGGGGTCTACAATGTCGCTCGGTGCAGATGCATCTCTCGATCCACGGCGACCAGACAGTGCCGGGGGAGGCGTAGCATGCGGCCGCCGCATAGTGTTTAGATCAACAGCAGCGTCTTCGACGTCTCTTGATGGCTATGATCCAAGCGCGAGTGTCAGTGAATTGAGTTTTGACGAAGAAAGTGGAGAAGAGCATCCATGTTTGTATTTGCATGATCCCAGCAACCTCGGACTGGTTCGGTTATTTTTAAGTTATGATTATGCTCAAGCGTATTCCTTAGCGAGCTTTCAAGAGGCGTGCCAGCGTTTGAGGAGGACGCATTATAAATTTCTTGTTGAACAACTGTTAGGTGGGTCTGCCGATTTTCCTGGCATGTTCGAGTTGCTCTCGGCAACAAATCAAGAGCAGCGGGTTTCGTTTGAAGATCGTGTGCGACTGTTTGCTGCTGGCGCAGTGAAGTTGTATATATATGCATTTGCACATGGTGCTATCTCATCGGGCGAGGCTAGTTATCCATTATACTATGTCACAAACCATCTTGGTATTGAGTTTGAAGGGCAAAGCGTTGATCCTCTGATTAATCAGAGGATCTGGTCGATTGTTATTCATATTGTTGCTGGTTTTACAGAAAAGTTTCGGGCAATCGCCGCAACAGAGCATCACAGTTTAGAACGCTTTTGGAGAGCGATTAGTGAACTGAAAAGTGTCGAGCTTGAAGATTATTCGTTTAATGATGAACAGCAAGCAGTGTTACAGTTGATGTACACGTATCAGTATCACCGGATTAATCAGTATCAGAGCAAATACAGAGAGTACTGTTGTATTGCACCTGAGCATGCATCTGAAAAGTGTGAGCGCACAATTATTCCTAACGGCTGCACCTGATTAGGTAATATATTGCGTAAATTAATAAAAAAGGCCCTCTTAAAAGAGGGCCTTTTTGTTTGTGACTGGAGGTATACTTTTAAGTGGCAGCTGGGGATTGATCAGGTACTGCGGTGAGCTCTGCGATGGGAACCGCAGCAGGAAGTTTTGGTTTTTGTATGGCAGCGGCAGGGATCACACTAATTTTTTGGCAAAATACCGCTCCAACATCACTGGTGATACTAAAGAATTGTATTTCTGAATCAGGGGTTGGATTTTTCCAGGTATACAGTTCTTTTGTGTGTGGCTCGCCACTGCCAACAGTAATGCTCTCTGGTTGGTAGGTGATCCAGAGCTGCTGTGAGCCAATTGGTTTAAGTGTTACATCAAATTGTTCTATGAGCACTCCATCTTTAAACAGCGCTGATTTACTATTTTTCCATCCACCAAGCAGGAGTGAGTAGCGTGGCGCGCCGACTGAAAGTGGATTGAGACCGATATATAAACCACCTTCAGGCGTGGTAGCTTCCAGGGTGATAGTTTGATTTGGTTTTATACGCCATTGTGTATTCCAGGTATATGCTCCTTTTTGTGCTGAGCTGGTATGATATTGAAATGGAAGCAGTGTGATACCTGTTTTTGGGGTAATGTTTTGCAGGGTAACCATTTCGCTGCCACTGGCAAATCCGATATGAGTAATGCTTGCTGACTGTCCTTGTGCAGTTTCGTCATACCAGACAAGAAGAATGTTTGTTCCTGGAGTTGTGCCTTTACCAACGGCTAGTGTTCCATTGTCATATGCGATCCAATAGTCGTCCGGTATAAATCCATTCCGTATTTGAGCTTGAGCGGTAGCGAGTCGCGCAACTACCGTTTTGTTATGCATGATAATTGTTCCCGTATTATTTTCAGCACCAATAATGAATTCATAGCGTGGGATATTATTGAATCCAGCTGCAAGGCCAATGCGGAGCTCTTTTTTCGCTTTTGCTTTAAAAGTAAGAGCGCCACAATTTTCTTTTGCCATTCTCCATGCGGTATTGTAGGTGTATGAGGACGTATTGGCTGCAATAACTACTTCAGCATCGGTCTTTTGTGTTGCTGGAGCAGTGATTTGAATATGATTATAGACAACGCTACTTTGATCACTGGAAAAACTAATAACGGAGAGTGGCGCTGGCGCACTATCTGTCCATGACAGAATTGTGTTTGTTCCTGCCGTTTTATCACAGCCAACCATCAGAGTACCGTTGTTATATGATACCCAATATGGTGTAGCAAATTCTGAGCTGCTTATAATGCCTCGTGGATCTTTGGTTTCGGCAACGACGACCCCTTTTTTGCGAATTTGTGTGCAGGTATTTCCTGCTGCGCCAATAACTACTTCCAGTGCAGGGTCTGCTCCTTTGATAAATCCATTTTCAAACCCGATGTAGTAGGGGCCATCACCACGAATATCACAGAGTACACATCCTTGATCAATAGCAGGAAGTTGCCAGGTGCTGGTGAAAGAGTAGGTTTTGCGTTGGTTGGTTGCTACCCATGATGTGTTGCGGCTATATTTTATTGTGTCAGCCGGAATGCTTTGAATGCCTCGGTAAGATGCCTGACCCGTACTGCTACTTAATGAGAAGTTTTGAATAATGTCTATAGTTGCAAAGTTTGTACTTTCCAGAATTATCGATTCTGCAGAAGGAGTAGTACCGGTTCCGCACGCGATGTATCCTTTATCAAAGAGTACCCAGAATGGTACGTACTCATCTTTTTGAATAAAGTTTTTCTGTGTGCTGAGGAGTACTTGTCCTTCTTTCAACAGTGCGCAGGTTGCCCCAAGTGAGATGCTATAGATGGTTTTGCCTGGCTTGCCAAGGCCAATCAACGCAGCGTCGTTTGTTTTGACTTCTCCGAGTATGCATCCTTTCTCTGGCTTGACCAGCGTCCAATATGAAGGCCAGGTAAATACACCTCGCTGCGCATATGCACTATATGTTTGATGTAAAGGCATTTTAATGCCGGGGATATAGGTTATTGAATCAAAAATTGTTCCCTCAGCAAGGCTCGAGCATGAAAAATGAGAAAT
>JBIKTS010000072.1:0-4855 GCA_044347985.1 Candidatus Babeliales bacterium | reverse complement strand
GTCTTGGTGGTTTCAGAATCAAACCATTCTAAAATTTGATTTTTATATGGTTCAGAGCCAATACCCGCGGTTATGTGACCTTTATAATAGTTGATCCAATATGAATAGGTATTTTCTGCAGCAGTAATAAGTGCATCAGTGTCGCGTGTGAGGGCGACAACTTTTTTGTTTTTGCAGATAACCGTTTCTTGATTGTTTTGGTTGCCAAATATAATTTCGTACAGTGCGCCATCTGTTGGGTTGCCAAGAGCAACTCCAATTGAGTGAGGAGATTTTGCGTTAAATGACACAGTTGCTGTATTGGGAGTGCTACACTTCCATGCATCGTTCCACGTGTAAGTAATTTCTTTTTGCTCAGGAACGCTGGTTTTAAATGTCTCACGGCTGGCAATATCTGCGTATTGTCCTTGAATTGCAGGGTCGCGAGGTGCAAAAGAACCAATATTTTTGAAATAGACAGGGCTTGAGGTCGGATTACCCAGACTGTAGCGGGTGAGTACTGGTTTGGCGGTGAGTACCGTGCTGCCAATACGATTTTGCGTTGGATCTATACCGTAACCATATGACAATTCTCCGGTCTCTTGCGTATACAAAATCCAGTACGGGTAAAAGTTGTAGCTATCAGTAATAAGGCGTGTTGAGGCCTCATGAGTAAACGCAGTTGTTTGATCTGCCAGTATAATCGTTGATGTAGTGGGAGCCGGATGGCCTACTGTTATAGTTGCCACAGGTGTTGTCATATCGTCAGATGCGGTGTGCAGGGCGCATGAGAATCCTGTCGTTGTTTTAGCGGCGCAGAGAATGAGCGACTCGGGACCAGTTGCGAGCTTCCATGCTGGATTATGAAAGAGTGGCGATTGAGCAGATGCAGTATATTGAGAGCCGCGAATACTTGATGGTGTGAGAGGCATTGTTGCAATAGTGCGATATTCAACGTAGTTATCGTTATTGGTAAATGAAAAGTGGGTGATTGGTTGCGCAGGCGTTGCATGCTCAAGAAGTACCTCTTTACCTGGGTTTGTCCCTGTGCCGACCATGCAGTACCCTTCATCGTAGCTCAGCCAGTAGGAGGTGTAGGTATCTTTATTGCGGATTGTTGCAGCAGGATCGGTGGTTTCAGTGATAAGTGTGCTGCCGGGGCCTTGGAGGACTGTTTTACTATTTTTTTCAGTTCCAATAAGGCATCGTAGGGTGTAGTTAGTTGGTTTGTCTGTACCAGCGGTATGAAGCACAATGCCCATGTCATTAAGACCTTTACCTTCCCAGGTGATAATTCCTTTCCCGGTGGCTGGTAACTTCCACGCTTCTTTCCAATCGCATTCATACTTTTTATTCACAGCGCTGTAACGAGTGCCGGTTTTGAAAGGGACTGCTGGTTTCACTTGAATGCTGCGAATTTCTACGTTGTCATCCCAACTGCTAAATGAGAAGTAACGAATAGGGCAGCCAGTCAGGGTTTCAGGAGCATCGCTAGTTTGTGTGGTGTTTGTGGTATCGGCTGGTGCTGCTGCGGGCGTTTGGACGGTAGTTGGTAGCTTTGTGGGCGCTAAATTAGCTGGGTTATATTCCATTTCCATTACGATGTTGCGTGTTGGATCGCTGCCGGTTCCTACTGCAACAGTGCCGTTATCAAAAGTAACCCAGTAGGGGTGGTATTGGGGTGTTTTTTCTGAGGGAAGGAGCGCGAGAGCGTCTTCGGTCACGGTATGATACGTATACGTTTTGCCATCACTTGATGTCGTTGCCATCGTTGATTTTTTATTATCTTCTGTGCCGATCATAATTGCGTATCGTGGAGAAGCAAGTTTTTGATTATCGGTGAAGCCAATCATAAGATGCGCTGTTGCTTTTGCGTTAAAGAGTATGGTGCCTTTATTAGTTTCCGGGAGTTGTAATTGGGTAAACCATGCACATTGGTTATACGCTTCTTGTGTGCTGAATTGTGATCCAAATAGCCCTGAGAATGCTGGCTTGGTCGCAATATTAATGAATGAGAGTTGGTTTGTTCCTGATGAAAATGAGAAATAGCGTACCGGCTCAGTCAGTGATGATAGGTGCCAATCATACAGCATATTTTTACCTGGTTCTTGTCCGCGACCCCAGGAAATGTACCCTGTATCAAAGCTGATCCAGAATGATTGGGCGGTTCCTGATTTTACTTCTGTGAGTTGTGAGTCTGGGTCTGCGCTTGAAAAGAGTGTTGCATTTAAACTATCTCGTATCAGGGATTGGGTATTTTTTTGTGCTCCGATGACAACATCAAAGAGTTTATTACTTTTTTGTTCCGCTTGTGTAATGGTATGATGAAAACCGATTTGCACATCACTTTCACCGGTTACCTCAAATACGATTGAGCCTTTATTTTCTTCTGGTAGTTTCCATTTTTCAAGCCAACGAAATGTGTTTTTCATGTTGTTTACGGTATAAGATACAGGATCATTCTCATCCACAATACTTGCTGTTTCTTCTTTGCCAAGGAAATTTATGGAACCCATTGCTTTAATATCTTCTGCTGTGTAGGGAAATTGTTTGCGCATTGCGGCGAGGCGCTCAGTGTGCTCGGTATGGATTTGGGCGAGTGCCGCTTTTCGTTCTTGTTCTTGTTTGCTTAATTCTTCTCGTTCTACAATTAATTCTTGTTTCTTTTTTTCAAGTTCTTCAAATTCCGGGGAGAATTTTTTGCGAGCTGCTTCGATTTCAGCAAATACTGTTTTGTTTGCGTTGCCTTTAGATGTTGGATTGAGAAGGTCTACAATCATCATGCCAATTGAAGCCAGTGTTTTTTCTGGTTTGGTTAAATCAAGAGTAAGTTTTAAATTTTTGTTTGCGCCAAATACGGTTGCAATAAGATATAAATCAATTATACCTTTTTTTAGATCACTGAGTTGGCATTTGAATCCGCCGCCATCAATACGGAAGGCGCCGAGTAAAGCTGAAACAACTGCTTTGCCTGCAATTTCTACTCCTTTACCAACTTGCTCAATACCCATTGATGCGCCTTGCGCGGCGTAGAGAGCGCCTTGCGCGGTGTAGTATGACATTTTGGCACCATTAAGCGCGATGCTGTATCCCAGTATTTCGCCAAAGTCATCGATAGTGAGTGGGTTTGCAGCGATGAGTGCCGCTTCAAGAAGTCCGTATGACGCTTTAAGACTTGCCTCACCTGCTGCGTATGAGATTCCATAGGTCATTGTTAATAGTTCTGAGAGTGGTCGTACGAGTGCTTTGACTGCTTCTAGTGCTCCAATAGCAATTCCACGCGCAGCTTCTACTGCTGCTACGCGAGCGGACCAATATGCAAGTTCACCGACTTTCCAAAATTCATACCATTTCATGCCTTTTGCTATCTTTTTTAATTTTCGTTTACTGTCACTTACTTCACTTGAAAGTGAGTTCACTTTTTGAACTGCTGCTGCTATTTTCTTTCTACCTTTCAACATTTTTTCTCGTGCATCTAAAATTTTGCCCAGCTCGCTTGCAAGATTTGCATTCGCTTCTTCGACTTTCTTTGTGGCATCATTAATACGGTCTTGTGCGCCATTGAGTTTATTAAAATAATCTTTTTGTGCAGCGTCTAATTTTCTTTGAAGCATTGCGATTTCATTTTTAAATTTTTCAACTTCTTTTCTCGCCGCTTCTGCTGCTTCTTGTCCTTTTTCGCCAACGGCTGAAATACTTTGTCCGAATTTGCTAATTGCTTCTCGGGCTGCTTCTTCTATGTATTGGATCAGCCTGATTTCAAGTGCTCCCGCAATTAAAAAATCAATATCAGTTGGTTTGAATTCTGCAAGGAAGATTGTTTCAAATAAACCAAACAGATTAGTCCGTGACATGAGGCTAATGAATTCGGGAGAAATAATGAGATCAGTTTGGGACTGTGCGCCAAGCAAATCATACATCCCACTGAGCGAAACACGTTGTGTTTTCTTATTCATTTTTATTTCAAACAACACGCCATCGTCAGCGGTTCCATATTTCCCATCAGGACCTTTGCCGGTCAAAATGATGAGGTTTCCAATATTTATTTTGTTGATATACCCTTGGCCAAACAAGCCATCAGTATTCAGTGAAAGTGTTGCACGTACGTATTGATTATCAAACAGTGCAAATCGACCAGTGAGGCCAAATCCATTTTTTGAAATATCCACACCTGCTTCTTTGAGACCGGTTAAATTGTATGCGAATAAATCGGTACCTTTTTTTGCGGCAGCGGTTTTTTCTAGTTCTTTTTTTTCTTCTTCTTGCAAGGTTGTTTTTTGATTTTCTCTGAGCGCAGCAATACGTCGATCACTTTCTTCTTGAGTGAGTATTTCTTTGTCGGCAGCTTGAGCAGGAGCAGTTTCGTTTGTGGAAGGTGTTTTTTCTGGAGACGTTGATTCTATTTCTGCGTTGAGCGTATCAGTACTATCATCATTATTTTCTTCTTCTAGTTCTTCCTCCGTTTCTTCTTCTGGTGGAGTGGCCTGCTCTGCGGGCAGCACATTTTCTGCAATATCTATTGGTTCGAATGCAGCAGCATTGTCGGCAGTTGCTGTTGCAGTGTATGAAATTGTTTTTTCATCCAGAGAGGTGGTATCAAGTTCTTGAAAATCTGGCACTTCATCAGCTATTTCTAGAGGATCAAGCGTTTGGAGCGCCCTAGATTCTTCTGTCAGTGGGGTAGCTTGTGTAGTGGATGCTTCAGGAGCTGCGACTTTTTGAGAAGGAGTAGGTTTTGGCGTTGCCTGTATTTCAGTTGATGCGGGGAGTGGTGGAAGTATGGCGAGTGCTATGCAGATGAGAGTATAGAGAATCATGAGACTATCCTTGTGCTCGAATATAAAATTCTACGTTTTCTAGTCCTATGGCAGGAACA
>JBIKTS010000034.1:0-8430 GCA_044347985.1 Candidatus Babeliales bacterium | reverse complement strand
CAGCAAGTGTCAAAAGCGCATTGCTTGAATACAATAACGGCGATTTTGAATACGCAAGAGCCATACACTCATCAAGTGTGAATTGATCAAGACATTGCTCAAATACTGCATAATCTAATTCTGTTGGTGTAATTAAACCAGCAGCTCGACGGAGCAAGGTTGGTTTTAAGACCGTAGTAATCCATTCAGGCGCACCACTCTTAATATCAGCAACAGTATATTCAGCGCCGCCTTCTTGATTGTACATATACTCGCTATCTACATTTGAAAACATATCAGTGGTATCAATACTCTCAATCACAGAATCAGCTGGTTTTACCACAATACTGCTTCCGGGTCGCATGCGACTTACTACACGATGCCGCATAACATGCATGCCACTCTGTAGCTTCTGCGTTTTTGCTGCAGCAGCTTGTGCAAACCGGCTTGAAAATGAAGTTGCTGCATGTACGCATCCCGGCAGTGCGAGAGCACACAGCAATGCTACATAATACGATACTGTTTTCATGCCAGCCCCTTCCCTTTACTTTTGCAGCGTCCCTGCGTTTCTTATATTACTATACATAAGAGACAAGACAAAAAAATAGAGACCGAAGATTTACTCAGAAAAACCTGCTACTAAAACGGCCCCCTGTTTCCAGAGGGCCATTAAGTTTGGTAGCGGCGCAGGGACTCGAACCCCGGACCTACGGATTATGATTCCGCCGCTCTAACCAACTGAGCTACGCCGCCATACTATTTTATATTAAATTTTAAGAGACTTACCACCACGCAGATCTAACACCCACATAATCAAAGCATGTAAAAAGAAGATACCTGCAATAAGTGTTGCTAGTATACCAGCCATTAAAGTAATCGCAAATCCTTTTACTGCAGGACCACCAAATTTAAACAAAATTAAACCAGCAAGAAAGGTGGTAATATTTGAATCAAGAATAACTGTCATTGCGCGACTAAACCCGGAATCAACCGCTTGCCGAAACGCAACCCCACTCAGCAAATCTTCTTTGATTCCTTCGTAAATCAAAATTGAAGAATCAATCGCCATACCAATTGTCAGCACCATACCAGCGATCCCCGGCAATGTAAGTGTTGATTCAAAATATGAGAGGAACAACAAAATCAAAAATAAATTGTACGCAAGTGCAAGTGTCGCCAAAAATCCGAGCATTTTATAATAAAATACGCTGAATAAAAGAACCAGTAACAATCCAACTAAACAGGCGAGCAAACCTTTATCGATAGAATCTTGCCCAAGTGACGCACCCACACGATTTTCCTGCTCAAACGACAATGGCGCCATGAGCGAACCAGAACGCAAAACCAACGCCAAATCGCGGGCTTCCTCTGCACTGTACTGACCAGTAATAGAACCTTGTGAGCCAATAGCTGATTCAATAGTAGGAGCACTGTACACAACACCATCAATAACAATAGCCAGCTGTCGACCAATATTATCGCCTGTAACCGCTTTAAACTGCGAGCCACCCAAAGAATCGAGCGTGAAGCCAACATGCATTTTGCCCATCTCAGATATACCAACTTTTGCATCAACGATGTGATCACCGGTTACATCAGGATACGCTGAAACCACATAATAACCGCTCTCTTCACCGCGACGACCAGGAAGAATCATTTTATCGCTTGGCAAATCACCATCATACTCATCAAGCAATGATTCTTGGCTATACCCAGTTTTTTGAACAATTTTAAATTCAAGCATTGCTGTTTGTGTAATCAAAGATTTAACACGCGCAGGATCATTTACACCCGGCAGCTGTACAACAATCTGACGCTCGCCGTGACGCTGCACTATCAAACCTGCAACACCAAAACCATTCAAGCGATTTGTCAAAACACTCACTGCCTGATCTACAACTCCTTGACGCATCCGCTGTTCTTCAACCGCATTCATACCAACAGAAACAACAAAATCTTTTTGCGCAACTGTGTAACCAGCCGGTTGCTTTTTAATCGCATAATAACAGGCAGCTGCTGCTTCTTCAGTCTCGAAGGTATACGACAACACAGTTAAATTAACAGAAGCTTCTTTAGGCTGAATAGCCAATTCTTTTCTCAAGACATCATCAAGCTCGCGGCGTGCGATATTTAATTTATTCTCAATTGCTTTTTCAACGCCAACACTCAAAACAAAATAAGTGCCACCTTGCAAATCAATACCCAGTTTTAAACGAGGCATGTATAACGATTTAAAAAAAGTTTTAAAATCACCACGCATCAACGCACTGTATCGCGTCTGACCGTGCTCAGGAGCGCGTATAGCAACTAAAAAATAAGTGCCTACAGCAGCGGCGAGTAACCACGCCATACATTTTGATACAACTATATTACGAATACTTGCTCTCATCTCATTATCTCCTTGGGTGGAATAAAAACGTGCGCCTCAAATTCGCACGCAGAGCTCGTTTTCTGAGAATTTGGTGCCGAGAGTGGGACTCGAACCCACATGAGTAACCTCGCTGCCCCCTTAAAGCAGTGCGTCTACCAATTTCGCCATCTCGGCATATATGTCAAATAAAACGGCCCGGAAACTTAACAAACAACCGCGAGGATTGCAAATTTTTTTATCAACTTATTCTAGATCGTGTCATCTTTTTCAACACCACGCCCTTCCTCGGACAAGCCGGTATGCACATTTAACCCATTCATCCAACGATATACATACACAATTAAACGACGTGTTGACGCATATGTTTTCCATGCCAATCGTTTAAACAGCCCAACCCAGGTCAGTTCACGATCATGGCGCGCATACGCACGTCCAAGTTCAGCTTCAATATCATGCTTGGTATCAAGCTGCATTACTCGCTCTGCTTCAAGCCGATCAAGTAATGTATCTTTCATCTCAATAATTTCTCGCTGCTGAGCAAGCTCTGCAACTCGTTGTTTGGATTGAAGACGCTCAAGCCTAATGCGCTCAAGAACTGGATCGGCCAATGGCTCCTCCTGCGCTTGCGCAATCATATCATTGCGGGCAGCATCTTTATCCACCATTGCAACAATACCTTGATACACCGACTGGACTCCCGCCACTACCGCTTCGCGCGCAGGTTGACTTGCATGCCATACTGTCAAAACCGTATCAGCAATCACACAATACGGCGCTTCAAAGACAGTACCGCGCACCATGTTCATAAGCCAGCTGTCGCCCTCTTCTTCATTTTTTTTTTTGCTGTCGATCTCTTCTTCTTCGACAGCAGCATCTGTTTCTGCTGGATTTGTCTCAACACGAAGTTTTTGAAGCAGCTCAGCAATATGAATATTTTTTGCTTTAAGCGCATCAATATTTTTTTGCGCAGCACCAATGTACTCTCGTCCTTTTGCAAGCGCGTCATCAACCGCCTTAAGCTCTCCCTGTGATACATTTAAAGAAGTTTGCGCCGTAGCAATTTTTGCTGCCGCTTCTTTTATTTTCATATTCAAAGCTACAATCACTGCATGATCAGTACTTGCCGTCATTTCAATGCGCTGCGTTTGAATCTGCACCATGCTATCACCCAAAGCAAGCACAACATCAGACAATGTTTTCACTGCACGAATAACATCAGCCTCGCGATCTTGAAGCATCTTCATATCACGCATCACTGCTTCAATAAGTGGAGCTTGCTCAGTAACGGCTGCTTGCGCCGCATCATTCACACCCGCTCCCGGCTGCGCTTGTTCAACCATTGCTTTTTTAACCGCCGTAATATCAGCTGCAGCGGTACCACGCGCAAGTCCTGCTTGCGCAAAAAATTCATCCAGCTCGGCATCAAACGCCAAATATGCTTCCAACTTTTGTTCTTTCAATTTTTCAATCGCATCAAGCACTTCGCGGGCTTTATATTCATCTTGCTCACTTTGTTCAAACAAAACTTTGTCGGGAACAGATCCTGCTGCAGGTGCTGCAGAAAATAAGGTGTCTGCTGGCTTTGAAACAGGCTGAGCCGCCTCAGCAACTGGGATAAGTGCACTCGCTGAGTTTTGGTCAAGAGATGCTTCCTCTGAATCAGACGAAGATACAGCAGGTTCAGGGGTTGTATCAGCTTCGGCTGATGCAGAATCCACAGATTCAGGCTGCTCGGAAGATACTTCAAGCTGCGGCACGGGAGGCAACTCAGAAACTGGAGGTGCTACTGGCTGGACAGAAGCAGTTGCATCTGTAGCAGATTCAGCATCGCTACTTTCAGCCTCAACCGGTGTTTCTATTGCTGGTGGTGGCGGAAGATCTGGAAGTTCCATTCCCGCAGTCTGCTCAGCAGCTTCTTCTGCCATAACGATAGAGCCAAACGCCGTTACTATTATGAGTACTAAAAAAAGATTCATATTATCTCCAGAACACAGTTTCCAAACATATTTGATTCATGTAACTACACGATGCGGGAAACCATACTCAGGTGTCAGAGTAAAATGCAATGCTATTCTAAGTCTGCAACACGTCGTCGCGCACGCACTACTTTTTTCTGAAGACCAAAAACAGAACTAATAAATGACCAAGATGCAGAAACAAATTCTTGAATATATCCATACATTTGCTGTGGCAATGCAAACCACCCGTCATACCATTCTTGTTTTTTAGATGCGGTACGGCGACGCGGCTTTACTGGCGCCTGCTCATTCTGAGATGTTAATTCCTCAGATACTACTGCAAGCACATCACCCACCTCTTTTTGCTTTAAGCGCTGCGTACGATGCGCAACAATAAAGCCCCGCTCTTCAATACGCTCAATCTGTTTATTTACTTGCTCAATTTGCTTTTCAAGTGTTGCAATAACTTTTTTAAAATCGACAAACAACGTTTCTTCTAAATATTTTTTAATTGCTGCCACTTTGTCGCCAAATTCTTGAATCACATAAAACGCATCCGCTGCCTTTTGATCATCAATAATCCACCACATTTCATCTAATTTTTTACTGCTCTGCGAAACAAGATTTGCCGAATCTTTAATCTGTTTATCAACTGTTTTAATACGATCTTGCAAAGAAACATCAAGGTCGGCAATCGATTTCATATCCAAATTAAATTGCTCAAAATCGCGCTCAAATCGTTTGACTTCTTGCTCGATCGCTTCAACTTGCACATCATAAAAATTAATCGGTGCATCATCGCTTTCACTGCGCTGTTTTGCTTGAGCAATGCGGCGCTCTGTATCAAGAGCAATATCAGCTTTAATATCGGTAATTAATGTTCCCAATTTACCGCGTGTAAATCCTTTGATGGAATAAAACTCATTTACTTTTTTATCAATAGTTTCAAACGCTGTAATAAACTGAGTGCGGGATTTTTTCACCGCTACACTATCTTTAAGCAACTGCTCTTGCACCGCTTGCGCTTCTTTGACCCATGCACGTTTTTTAAGCCAATTTCCCCGTTCACCAATCACCGAAAGGTCTGGTTGCACACTTGCTGCGCAACCAATACCAATCGTCAATCCCATAACACTCAGCAGTTGTATTATCTTCATGTTTTGCGTCTCTATCTTTTACAGAGTACGACCTAACTCTCGTAGCTCTTGAAAAATACTGTCAATTACATCTTGTGCATCAGGCGAAGTAAAACTCCACTGCACACCTCTATCAATAGTCGAGAGTACAGACTGATCACACTTAATATCAATAATATCAATACGAACGACATTCATAAGCGGATGCACATACGACGGCGCACGCACCACACCTGCCCGACCAAGCACACTATACGCAATATTGTTATCACCAAGAAAGGATATCATTACTTTTTTTTGCCACACCATATTGTGGTACCCGGTATGATCTTTATGAATTGCTGCAAGTAAACTCTCACGACCTTTAGGGTAAATACACTGCAGCGGAGTAGTATGTGGAATTCCTTTTTCAGAAAAAGAAGCCAAAATACCAATTGCTTTTTCTGATGCAAGCCAATTGTACAAATCGTCTGGAAGCTTAACTCCCACATGTTTCGCCATCATTTTTTGTCCCTTACGCTACTGCTGAATTATTCTGTACTGTCTTTGTGTTGCTCACACTGCAGATGATCTCCTTCTAAACCACCCATCAGCATCACAATCACTTCATTCTCAAATATTTGCCCTTTCCGTGTCAGCCGCATCACTGCATCTTCCACTACAAGGTACCCATCACTTACTAACTGATCACAAACCATCGTAAACGATTTTTTTTGCGACATGGAGCATAAGTATACCATACGATGCAAGCCCACCCCACTTTGTTGCCTCAATCCAAGCATCAACTCTTCTAAAACAGCTTGCTGATGAGTCAATCGCTCACATACTCCATGCCAACCATCTCCAATAACATCGGATGATTGAAAATATGAAATATACCCAGAAAGTTTCTTTTTATTAATACACCGCGCAGCCCCATCAAACGAAGCGGCACCAATTCCAAACCCGTAATAGGGCACACGGTTCCAATACCCCTGATTATGCTTACTCTCAAATCCAGGACGTGCAAAATTTGAAATCTCATACTGCACAAAGCCCGCCTCAGCATAGCGCTGAGTTGTCCACTCATACTGCGCAAGCACCTGCTCATCGCGAGGGATAGTAATTGTTCCCGCCTTCACTCCATGATACAGCGGGGTATTTTCATGAATGGTCAAGAAGTAGAGCGACATATGCGACACCGGCCACCGCAGACAAGTCTCCACTGTCTTTTCCCAGCCAGCACGTGTCACGCCCGGCAAACCAATAATCGTATCCACCGAAAGATTGGTGATAAACTCAGGTGCTGTCGCAAAAAAATCCATCACTTCTTCAGTTTTTTGAGGCCGATTAAGCCGGGCAAGAACTGCATCATCAAGCACCTGCACACCAACACTCAGCCGGTTAATCCCGAGTGCGCGCCACACCTGAAAGTGCTCACGCGTCTGCCCACCCGGATTAACCTCAAGTGAAATCTCTTGAACGGCAGACAGATCAAACAGCTCACGCAGCAGCGCGAACAGCTCTTCAAGAAGTGCAAGCGGATATAAACTGGGAGTCCCGCCTCCAAAGAAAATAGTGTCGATAGGAGTTTTGTGCACCTGTGGCCGCGCGCGCACAAATGCGCGAATTTCATTACACAACGCTTTGTGATACTGCAATGAAAAATCATGATGATCTTGCATTGCAACAAAATCACAGTAATGACATTTTGCTGCGCAAAACGGCCAATGAATATAGAGCATGCGCGGAGCAGTAGTAGAAAAAATATGAGTCATACAATCCTTTTGATTGTGCTTAGTCTATCACAAAACAAAAGATACTCACACCCTGCGCAGTCTTATGCAGCTTTTGACGCAGCATTCTTTTTTCTATACATCCATGCACCAACACCCGCTCCGGTAGCGCCCGCAACAACCCCAGCCGCGCCAATACCTAAATCACGGTACAATGAACGAATTATACGTTCTTCACGCGCACTTAATGGAGTCAGTGATCCACCAAAGATACGGTCCATCGCAATACGCATCAAACGGCGCCGCTCTTTTGTTTTCACACTTTGAATTACGGTATACAAAAGCGAACCGGCTGCAACACCAGCTCCGGTGCCACCAACGCCCATGCCAATTTTTTGACGCGTATTGAACCGTGACACCGCTGAGACAGAAGAAGGTGCCGCTGATGGCCGCTGAGATTCATCAGAAGTCAAAAGTTGATACGGAGCAGAACTAACCTGAGATGCAGAATCATCCTGATTAGCAACAAGAAGAGGTATTGTAATCAGACCTTGTTGATGAGGAGGATTACCCAAATGCTCTTCATGATCAGCTGCTGGAGTATGAGTGCTATGACCATGAAGATTAGCAACAGGAATTGGGGGATTTGAACCAGCTACAGCAAGGGCGCCCGCAGATGCACCACCGCCAGTCAAACCATCGACACCAGAAACAGAAGCGGTAGGAGTCGAAGTAAGAAGATCAGGCTTTGGAACAGGAACAACAGGAGCTGGGGGATTCGAACCAGCTACAGCAAGAGCACCCGCAGATCCACGGCCAGCCAAACCACCGACGCCAGAGCCTGCCCCAGCAGGATCGCCATCTACTGCGCCCGCAGATAAAGACCTTTGTTCTTGCCAAGCTCCATTTCTGCCCTCTCCTTGCTTCTTATACACTTTAGAATTACCACGAATCACATAATGAATCGCTGTACCTACAGGTAATCTTTCAGCAAAATCAGATTTAAAAAAATCTCTTGGTCCTTGAATGCTCGAATAATTTGACGCAAATGTTTTTGCTGGCAAAAACTCCCAATCAAAGTTATTTCTAGTACTCTGCAGAAACAGCCCTACCTGCTGAGAAGCTTGGGCTTGAGTCCATTTAGTTTTAGGGACTAATAATCTAAAATCAAAAGACCTTGCTGACCCAAAGCACGCCCCACCAATCATACTTACGCCACACATAAACAACAGTATTTTCTTCATAGATCCCCCTTAATAATTATTTTGTCC
>JBIKTS010000055.1:0-6229 GCA_044347985.1 Candidatus Babeliales bacterium | reverse complement strand
AATATTGTATATATAGTATACACGTTTATGCTCATTTTTTTACAGACTTACCACAAACTAGCTCCTTTTATGCGTAAAAACCTTCCCAAAAACTATTACTGTGCTAGGCTAGCCGCATGAAAACAGAAGTATACGACCAACCCTTCTCATTTCTTGACCACCTCAACGATGCCCAGCGGCAGGCAGTCACCGCTCCTTTAGGGGTTCAGCTGATTGTTGCAGGAGCCGGATCAGGTAAAACGCGGGTCATAACATCCCGCATCGCTTATCTCCTAAGCCATTTCCAAGTCCCAGCGCAGGCGATCGTCGCCCTGACGTTCACCAACCGTGCTGGCAATGAGATGAAAGAACGAATAAAAAAACACCTCCCCCATACTGCGCTCCCGTTTGTCGGTACATTCCACTCCTATTGCGTACGACTCCTCAAGCAATACAGCCACCTGCTTCCGTTTGCAGATTTCACCATTATTGATACTGAAGACCAACGGGCAATACTGAAAAAAATTATGGAGCATTACGGCGTTGACAAGCAAAGTACACCAGCAAAAATGCAGGGCTACATTTCTTTGAGTAAAAACTATCTACCCGGATCATCATACAATGATGTGCCAAGCATCCCGTTGTTTCAAGAAATTGCTGCTGCCTATGAGCGAGAAAAAAGCAGGTCGCATGCGTATGACTTTGACGACTTAATGCTTGCCACCCTCGACCTCCTTCGCAAGCATCCTGAAGTAGTCACGCATTTACAAAAAACTGTTCGCCACCTTCTCGTTGACGAATATCAAGACACCAATCAAATTCAACATGAATTGCTCAAACGTTTAGCATTTGATGCCAGCGGCCGCATGTGCCTTGAATCGGTCTGCGCAGTAGGCGATCAAGACCAATCAATTTATTCATGGCGCGGCGCACAAGCAGATAATATGCAAAAATTCTGCACCGATTTTGCGCCAGTTACTACCATCACGATTGATCAAAACTACCGCTCAGTAAAACCAATTCTTGATGCTGCTAATGAAGTGATTGCACACAATAGAGGTCGCATTGAAAAAAAATTATGGTCAGCAAAACACGCATCAGGTCGCCTTGCACTGCTCTACGCACAGAGTGGCACGCAAGAAGCACACGTGATTGCACATGCTCTCCAAGTTGCACACAAAAAAGTGTCACCCAATGAATGCGCAATTCTCTATCGCACCCATCATCAATCACGCGCAATTGAAGAAGCACTCATGATTGCAGGGCTTCCGTATATTATTGTGGGCGGTATACGTTTTTATGAGAGAAAAGAGATCAAAGATATTTTAGCATACGCAAAACTGCTGATTAATCCGTTTGACCGCCAAAGTTTTCTGCGCATCATCAACGTGCCTACCCGAGGAGTTGGAGAAAAATGTATTGATATTGCGCATACACTCTGGGAGACCTCTCCTGAAAAAAATTGTCGCGAGGTGCTCAAAGACCTCATACAAAATCCGGAATATGCGCTGAACAAAGTACAACGCAGCGGACTTGAACAGCTACACGCACTGCTCACACCAACAGCAGGCACATCAAATCTCAGTAAAATTTTGTCAGACATTGTGTCACAGACTGAATACACAACATACCTGAAAAAAAATTATCATGACCAAGAACTCACGCACAAAATAGAAAACGTACAAGAGCTTCTCTCTGCTGTTCGTAATTTTGAGCAAGCACATACCGGCGCAACGCTCTCAGATTTCTTAGAACATGTCATGCTTATGCAGGAACAAACACCTCAAGAAGAAAATCATACCGCTGAGCATATCAAACTCATGACGCTCCATGGCGCTAAAGGACTAGAATTTGATTTTGTTGCTCTCTGCGGACTAGAAGAACAGCTTTTCCCTAGTACGCGCGCGCTCATGTCATCTGCTGATATGGAAGAAGAACGCCGTCTTATGTATGTAGGCCTTACTCGAGCACGTGAATATGTACTGCTTACGCACAGTGAACTGCGCACCACCTATGGCACCTCAACGCGCCAAGAAATGTCTCGCTTTGTTCACGAAATACCAACACATTTGCTCATCAAAAAAGACTGTAGACAAGATACGGTATACGCACGGGGCACATGGCTTGCTCAATGGCTGAATGTTGCTCCATCAATCAGCGCGCCACCGGTGAAAACATATGCAGCTCCTGCTGCCAAAAAACCAACTTCATTTAATACCAGTGGCCGCTTTAACAATTCGCTTTCATCTCCAACGCCTTCAGCTGTGCGCAGCACTCAGCCGCAAGCAGCTGCACCCAGCAAGCGTGCGCCATGGCTAGTGCGCATGCCAGTCAAACATCCAACATTTGGTGTTGGATTAATTCAAGAAATTGAAGCCCGTGGCGGTGATGAATATTTTCTGACGATCTCATTTAAATCAGGCGTCAAGAAACTTTCCTCTCGCTTTGTGACGCGGAGTTAGCCATCACCAGCGCTTGAGAAAACTCAGCAAGGTCAGATCGCACACCTTCTGGTAAATATGCAGTGCGGTCATGCATCAAAAAACTTCCGTTACTTAAAAAATGCGCTATGCATATAGTAAGCAATGCAACGCTGAGCAGCGATACTATGTAGCGGCTCATACTAACTAAAAATGTATATCCTTTCTCACCGAGTAATCTATCAATGCAGTGATCAATTCGTTCAAACATAGTTCTCATACCGTCCCTGATAATACCTTTATTTTAATAATGATTCATAAATGTGGACACAGCAAAACGGAACGCTAGCACATCAAAGTTTGAAAAAAAAAGAGATCAGTGAAAATGGAGCGCAGCGACAAAGCAATCCCTATGAAAAACAAATAGCTCTGATTATACTCCCTCCCCCGCACAAAAAACCGGTAATAAGGAGAAATGAGTATGCAAACCTTTTTTGGCACCGACGGCATTCGAGGCCGCGTAGGAAGCAGTCCCCATTTAGCCGCTCCGTTTCTCCATCGCTTGGGATTTTCTCTGGTGCAATGGGCAAAAGCAAAACATGCAACTCCTATTTTTGTCATCGCCAGCGACACCCGCGCATCAGCGCATGAAATCTTTTATGCACTTGCATACGGCATTATGAAAGCTGGAGGTGTTGTTTTTAACGCCGGCATTATGCCTACACCAGCATTGCAGCACCTTGTTACTAAACACACACACTACTACCATTACGGTATTATTATTACCGCATCACACAATCCAGCAGAAGATAACGGGCTTAAAATAGTACGCCCCGAGGGGAAACTCTCCGCTGCAGACCAAGAAATTATTACTCATTTTGTAGCGCACACCCCGCCATTTACTTACTGCCCGGTCTCGCTCTCTATTCCCACAATTCCAGCTCATCACACGCAAAGCTATCTCCATCACATCAGCAACGTATTCCCCTCAACACTACTTTCAGGGCTGCGCATTGTTCTTGATTGTGCTCATGGCGCAACATATCGCCTCGCTCCCCTCCTGTTTCAAAGCTGTGGAGCAGAAGTATTCATTATTGGAAATCAACCAAACGGATTTAACAGCAACGCAGAGTGTGGCAGCACACACCCCCAAGCACTTCAAGCAGCAGTACAGCAATACAACGCAGATCTTGGTTTTGCGTTTGACAGTGATGGCGACCGTGTCGTAGCAATCAATAAAAACGGAGAGATTTTTCAGGGTGATGAAATTTTAGCACTCCTCTCTACACATCCTCGCTTTGCCACGCAAACAACTATTGTGGGAACAATTTTAACAAACAGCGGACTCTCGCTCTGGCTTGCAACTCAAAAGAAAAAGCTGGTACGCAGCGCAGTAGGAGATGCGCATGTCAAACGAATCATGCGCGCACACAACGCAGAGCTCGGCGGAGAACCATCTGGTCATATTATTATTCACTCACACCTGCCAACGGCAGATGGTATCTTTGCTGCGCTGTATACCGCTCACACCGCACAACTGACACAAAATCTCTCGCTTAAAACGTTCAAAAAACTGGCACAAGTGTCGCGTACTGTTCCTGCAACCGAGCCACAATGCTTGACTGAAGAACCATTTGCCAGCATTATACAAGCTCATGAAAATAGTATTTTGCCCGGCAGAAGCGTCGTTCGCTATTCAGGCACTGAACCAGTGCTCCGTATTATGACTGAGCATACCGATGCTGAGGTAGCGGAATCATCCTCAGAAAAACTTGCCGAAGCGTTAAAGCCTTACCTTTCAGAACCAGGAGTGTAATACCATGATTACTGATATCTTTCGTAAAATAAAATCGCTCTTTCTCCACGGACTTTTTACTATTTTCCCTATCGCAGCAACCATCGTTGTCGTCAATTTTTGTTATAGCATTGTTGCCCGATGGATTGCCCCACTCAAACTCCTGGCACCTCGCTATATCAGGCATATTCCCGGTATTGAACTTGCTATGGTTCTTACCGCCATCATCATCGTTGGAGCACTACTCAGAATCTTTATTTTGGGACCAGTGGTGCATCGCTTTGAAAAACTTATTAAAAAAATTCCGCTCATCAGAATCATTTATTCTTCATCAAAAATTTTAGTCGATTTTTTTAACATCCCCACCGCAAAGACTGTTGAAAAAAAAGTAGTACTCATCGAATTTCCTCGCAAAGGCTGCTATAACCTTGCATTCCTTTTAGATGGAGCTGAGCATTCATTTGGCAAAATGCTGCCATACAATCCGGCAGGATACGTGAAGGTATTTATGCCTAATTCGCCAAACCCGACTTCAGGCTTCTTTTTTATCATCCCGCGCGACGAGATTATTGATACCACTATTAGCTTTGAAGAAGCGATTAAGACGATCGTTTCGTGCGGCATTCACACTCCTGAATCACTCATAGAAGAAGACGAAGAATAAACCCAGCAATGTAGAACTTGAAAAACCTTGGTAGTTACGTATACTTAGCCTTAGCTCATCGTGGGCGCATACTATTATATGTACATAAGGAGTTTTCTATGAATACCGCCAAGCGACTCGCTTTATTAGCACTTATCGCCTGCACCTACTCGCCGGCCCCTGTTACTGCGCATGAACCAGAAACTACGTATGCCAATGCGGCCGAATTTGGTTCAGACATTGCAAAGGCAACTGAGCTTGCAAATAAGTATTTCTTCTCACCAGAACTCCAAGTCTCACAAGCGGCAAAACAACTTGCGTACCTCACTCACGAAGTTGCATTTGTGCAATTGAACGGTGACTCAGTATCAATCTGTCGTTTTGACTACCTTCGTGGTAATGCAACCCTGACAAAATACAAAAAAGACGGCTCAACACTTATTCCTGTACGTTCAGAACAATACAATGGCGCAGCTGACGGCGGCGTACGATGCATTCGCAAAGGTCGCAACGCACGTGGGGTAAAACTCCAAGAAAAAATGGCTCGCACGTTCCGCGCTACCATGAAAGCAGAAGCAATCACGCAAGTGCGCTATGTTGAATTGTACAAAAACTTTGTACCGATGTGGATTCAAGCAGGCAGCGCAGAAGATGTTCGATCATTTATTGATTGCGTAAAAGACGATTTAGTTGATGCAGCAATTGATCCATCAGTACGCACACAAGATGGCAAACCACTCTGTATTATTACTATCAAAAACGACTTGTTCCTTGATGCGTTCAGCCCAGCGCTCTGGAGAGATTTGCGTTCTGTATACAATATGGCGACATTTGGCGATTCAGAACTGCGTAAGTACATCTGGAACACCAAAGTTGCGCTTGCTGATACAATTTCTGGCGCATCTGATGAAGTGTTCCCTTCATTTTGGGCAGAATTGTTTGAAGACCTTTCAAGAGAAAACTATGGATTCAGCTTCAAAAAAGGTATTCGTAAAATTTTGAGCGAAATCTTGAGCGTCAAACATATTACCGCTTTTACACTCGCAGTAATTGGTGGCGGCCTTGTAATATGGACAGCCAATAAAGTTAAAAAAGCTTGGAACAATAGAGAGCAAGGAATTGTTAATGATCATAAGGCAGAAGAAGCTCTCAAAGCGAAAAGGAAAAGAGTCCTCAACGAACGTGGCCTGACTACCCCAGAAACAGATCAAGCTCTCACAGATGCTTTAGATACGTTAGATAAGCAAGAGACGGAGCACCTCGCTTCAGTATTTGAAGGCTTCACCGACCAAAGTAACGCATACCTGGAAGTAACCCAGCGTGTAATGCAACGGAACGCTCGCAAACAAGCTATCATAGCAAATTACAATAGGCACAAACAATTAGCGGCAG
>JBIKTS010000115.1:0-4942 GCA_044347985.1 Candidatus Babeliales bacterium | reverse complement strand
TGATGGAAGCAAACAAACTCTTTTTGGAACTAGTGTTGACCCATCTTCTCCCACAGTGCTACCCGAAAGTATTTTCCTTTCATTAGCAATTGATGCTGCCGAAGAAAGAATTGTCAAAACAGCAGATATCGAGGGAGCATACCTTATTGCCGACATGCCTGACGAGGTCTTGGTCATGTTCGACGAAATGTTAGCAGCAGCAATGTTGCAAGTCGCACCAGAATACGCAAGTTTCGAAAAGCTCGGAAAATTAGTTTTCAAATTGAAGAAAGCACTTTACGGTTGCATTCAGTCCGCGAGATTGTTCTTCGAACATCTTCGCTCAACTCTGATTAATATGGGTTTCACACAGAACCCATACGACCGCTGTGTTTTCAACAAGATTATCGATGGTCATCAATGTACCATACTCGTCTACGTGGATGACCTAAAAATAAGTTGCAAAGTTTCCAGGGGTGTGGATGAAACCCTGGCAGAATTACAAAAAACATATAAAAAAATGACTGTGAAGGATGGAGCCAAAATGGATTACTTAGGTATGCTGCTCGACTTTACAACGAAAGGAGTCGTGAAAATATCCATGACAGATCTAATCGACGAAGTCCTCGAAGACTGTCCAGTAGACAAGCTCGTCACATCCCCAGCCGCAAATTACTTATTTGAAATTAACTCGGAGTGTTCCAAATTATCTCAAGCCGACAAAGAATTGTTCCACTCCATGGTTGCTAAACTTTTATATCTCGCAAAGCGTGGTCGTCCCGACATCTTACTCCCAGTGATTTTCCTAACAACTCGTGTACAAGCACCAGATTTAGACGACAAGAAAAAATTACTCAGGGTAACTAGTTACCTCAAGGCAACTCGCAATTATGTGTTAACTCTGGGAGCTGACGACCTTCGCCAAATTACGATTTATATCGATGCCTCTCATGCTGTCCATGGCGATGCCAAGAGTCACACGGGAGTTGTGATTACAATGGGCAAAGGTGTTATCTTCGCCAAGTCAAGCAAACAAAAATTAGTATCTAAAAGTTCCACTGCTGCTGAATTAATCGCATTATCAGATGGAATCGATTATGCAATATGGGCACAAGAATTCATGAAGTCCCAAGGTTACGACATGAAGCCGTTGATTGTTTATCAAGACAACAAATCAACAATTACATTGGCAGAAAATGGCAAGTCCACGAACCAACGAACAAGACACATCAACATTCGTTATTATGCTGTCAAAGACCTGATCGATAAAGGAGAAGTAATCATCGTTTACAAACCAACCGCAGAAATGATCGCAGATTACCTGACCAAACCGCTACAAGGCAAATTATTCGTCTCGGCACGAAATTTCATTATGTGTATGTCCGAGGTTGACGCTGAAACTCATGTTCCGCCGCAGGGGTGTGTTGAATAACACATTCTCATTGTTCACGGCAGAACGATGAACGCGTTCAACTACCCTAGTTTGTAGTTTCTTACTGGCTCTGTAGTCGTTATGTCTTCACTTTTAAATTAAAACCAACAGAAGTGTTCTAACAGAACCTTTCCTTACTGGTTTTATTTCTTCTTTTCGCTACATTTTAATTTAAAAGCCAGGGTTCCCAGAGATGAATCCTGACCGAAAAAATGAAAAGAAGCCTAATCGCGAGGGCGAAAAAAGGGAAAAGCCCAAACCTGAAGGAGCTACTCCAGGTTTGGCAGTGTTCGACTACTCGTCTACGCACCGTTTGGACGTGAGACAGTTTAATGAAGCCATCAGACAAATTATCGATTTTTGTACGATTAATTTCGGAAGAGTTTCAGAAATTCTCGAATTTAATCAAGAGGCTAATTTCAATAATTTGAAACCTGCCACTCCCGAGCATGCGGTTCGAGCTTTCAACAAGAAAAAAGCTGAAATCGAGTGGAACGAAGACGATGAAGATGAAAGCGCATCTCAAGCTGGATTTTCAAGTTCAAGTGCAAGTAAGGCGAAAGCCGCTGCTGCAGCTCAGAAAAAGAAAGCGAATGCGTTGAAAGATCTTGAAGACTTGGGAATGCTTCAGTTGGAAGCAGAGATAGCAAAAGATAATTATCTCAAAGGCATGGCAGACTACGAAAGGGTAAAACGTGAATACAATGAGAACAAGATTAAGATGTATGGCGTACTTTACGGACAAATGACTGTAGCGATGAGACATCGGGTCCAAGAAGACAGTACTTTTAACGACATTCAAAGAGGCAAAAAGTTGTTAGACTTATGGAAACTCATTAAGAAAGTCTCGATGGAAGAACGTGGCACTCCCACCACCAATTCAATCAAGCGCTTAGAAGATGCAAGATCCGTTTTCAGTCGTGTCCGACAATACGGAGTCGAGAAGCTTGGAGATTTTTATGATCGTTTTAACACCGAAGTAGCAATTTTTGAAGCCGCCGGTGGAACGTTCGACAACAGGGATGAAACGTTAGCAATGCTGTTTCTTCAAAAGTTGGATAAAAAACGTTACAACAATACTCTCGTAGAGTGGGAAAACTCACTTGCAGATGGGACGGACATCTATCCAAAGACACTGCCAGATGCTCTCAAACGTATCAATAGCCGCAAAGTAGCTGATCCCGCTACAGGGGTGGCAGGACAAGGTGTAGCTTTCGCAACACAAGGACAAGAACAACCAAAAGGCAAGAAGTCGACCGGTAATGGTTCCAACTGTTATTTTTGTGACCAACCAGGACACAGAAAAAAGAATTGTCCATTGTTGGAAAAAGCATATAAATTGTTCGACGAAGAAAATTCTAAGAAACAATCCGATACAAAAGTGAACAATGGAAAGATCAACATGACTGTCAGTGAGGCACTTATTGAAAATTGTGATCGCGGATTTGGTTTTGTAATTCAGAATCATCACACTTATTCAAGCGCGGTCCTTCATAACCATAACACGTTAGATCCTTTTGACTTATTGTGTGATTGTCAATCTACTGTTAACTTAGTTCATAATGAAAAATTACTAACAAATATTCGCAAAGCGAAAGTTCCTTTGTCTGTCTCCGGCATTTCAGGAGAGCAATTAATTGTTACGAAGGTTGGCGATTTAGGAGATTTTGGAGAAGTTTATTATCACCCCGCTGCTAAAGCCAATATTTTGTGTTTTTACGACTTGAGTCAGAAGTACACCGTCACCTATGACACTTCCGTGATGGATGCATTCATTGTTAAAACTGACAAGCGTACACTCCTGTTCGAACCAAAAGGGAAACTTTATGTTTATAATCCAATTAAAAGTTTCGGTGATTCCGAGGTGGTTCTTATGATGAACACCGTCGCAGAGAACAAAAGTCGTTATACTCACAAGGAAATCAAGCAAGCCGAGATCGCTCACGATTTATACATAAAGTTGGCTCGCCCTGCTCTGAACGATTTCATTCGAATAGTTAGAGAGGGACGCATTCTAAATTGTCCCATCACCGTGGCCGACATTAAACGTTGGGTCGACATATTTGGCGTTGATTTAGGTACCCTGAAGGGAAGAACCACTAGACTGACAGCACCTGTCGTAAAAATCGAAACATCACCTGTCGATCTTTCTAATCCACAACCAGTCGTGCTAGCCGCAGATATCATGTTTATTGAAAGTATCCCGTTTTTCATTTGCATCAGTCGCAACTTAGATTTGATTACCGTTCGTAATTTACAAAATCGAGGCGGACGCGAAATCGCTGATTTAATCCGACAATTGAACAGCGTTTATAGACAACGTGGATATCGCATTGACACTATTATGTCAGATGGCGAAGGAGGTATGAAAAACTCCGAATCACATATTGGTGCCTTAGGTATAAAAACCAATTTCGCATCGAAGGGCGAACATGTGCCTGAAGTTGAACGAGCAATAAGACAAGTGAAAGAACGCGTTCGAGGCTTCATGACAACATTGCCTTACAAAATGGATGAACTCATGATAATCCATTTAGTCTACTACTGTGTAGCCGCGATCAACTCTATTCCTCGTAGTGGTGAATCTGAATCTCCCAAAGAGGTGTTTACAGGGGTGAAAATCGATTACTCGCGCGACTGCAAATTAGGTTTTGGTGAATATGTTCAAGTTCATGATGACAATGCGATCACCAACACCATGGAACCACGAACATTAGGTGCCATTAGTCTCGGCAACTCTGGCAATGCACAAGGGGCTTACAAGTTTCTCCTACTGCACAGCTGGAAAGTAGTTCAACGCAGATCGTGGAAGGTATTACCTATACCAGAAGAAGTCATCACCTTCATAAACAACAAGGTTGATCCTCCAAGAGTTGAACCTGCAGAACCAGTCGTACCAGCAGAACCAGCAGCACCAAACTTGACACCGAACGAAAACCAACAAATCATTGAAGATATTGAAGACTTCATTCTCGCTCGACAACGAGAAGTTGAAGCACAGACTGCATATGGAGTGCGCGAACCCATTGACACAACCTGGTTCTCAAGCGAACAACCAGACGAGAAAAATGAATCACCCAATCCAGAGTCTACTTTTGTCACTACCAATGGAAAACAAAACAAGTGGCAGTTACTTTTACGCCAGTTGGACGTTTTGGAAAAACATGCTCGAATTCATAGAGGCATTGCTTTATCCACCATGTCTGTAAAAGTTGGTATCAAAAAGCACGGACAAGCAGCATTGAAATCATTATTCGAAGAATTAAAACAATTACACGACAAGGGAGTCTTCGAAGCGATTGACCAAAATGCATTAACTGAAGCACAACTCAAACGCATTTTACGCACTTTACTCTTCATGAAGGAGAAACGGGATGGACGTTTAAAATCGCGCTTATGTGTTGATGGAAGCAAACAAACTCTTTTTGGAACTAGTGTTGACCCATCTTCTCCCACAGTGCTACCCGAAAGTATTTTCCTTTCATTAGCAATTGATGCTGCCGAAGAAAGAATTGTCAAAACAGCAGACAT
>JBIKTS010000071.1:0-4987 GCA_044347985.1 Candidatus Babeliales bacterium | reverse complement strand
GTTTGCGTATAGCGCTCATTCATTGCAAAAACTTTGGCAGCAATACGCCGGAATACCTCTTTTGGGTATCTTAAAAGGTGGTCCTGACAATTGGGTTAAGCGTGTTATCGCGGTACCTGGTGATACGATTGAAGGACGTATAGAAGATGGTAAGACAGTAGTGTATTTGAATGGCGAAAAACTTGATGAGCCATATGTAAATCCGAATCCGTTAATTTGTATTCGCAAAACAACTGGATTTTTACATTCGATGTCGCTTTTTGGCTCGCTTGCTCCCGGTTTTTTACGGCGACAGATGCGTGAAGCATGTTATACCTATGATCCATCGGTGCCGCTTGATCAACAGCCATTTTATTATATGCAACCGGAAGAATTAATTCGCAATCCGCTTACTGGTGATCCATTATTGTTGCCGTCTGGTGAGCCAAGTTTAGACCGACGCACACGTAGAAATGTTGATGTGTTTGGGCCAGTAGTTGTGCCGCAGGGCAAATATTGGGTGATGGGTGATTCTCGCCGAAATAGCCGCGATAGCCGCTTTTGGATGTTTTTGGACGAAGAACATGTGCTTGGTCGTGCAAGTATTGTTTTATATTCTCTTGATAGTGAAGAGCCATTTTGGTTGTTTGCTTTGCTCAAAAATCCAATTGCATTTTTCACTCGTATTGTGCGCTGGGATCGGTTTATGAAACCATTATGGGGTATCCCTAATTTGCGTAAGACAAATGACGATGGTGGCGATAAGTAATTTTGTGCCAATCAATCTTGTCGTTATTGCGAGCGATGTAACTTGCTTGACGTCATTGCGAGTAGCGCGGGTTTACGTAGCGTCATTGCGAGCAACGCGAAGCAATTCATCTTGCTCGTTTCCAGTAATAAGAAATGTGACATGATTAAGAATCAAGAAAGAAGTATATGAGTAAACAAAAAAATAATTTTTACATCACTACGCCATTGTATTATGTCAATGCGAAACCTCACATGGGCACTTTGTATTCAACGGTTATTGCTGATGTTATTGCGCGGTGGCAACGATTGAATGGCGCAGCAGTATATTTTTTGACAGGGACAGATGAACACGGTCAAAAAATTGCTGAGCAGGCGGCAAAAATTGAAGTACCAACACAGAAATTTGTTGATTCTATGATTCCTGCATTTCAAGAAGCGTGGCAGCGTTATGATATTTCGTATGATCGGTTTATGCGTACGACAGAGTTCTCTCATAAACAAACGGTGACTCGTTGGATTGAGCAATTGCTTGCGAGTGGTGATATTTATAAGGCGCGGTATGAAGGATTGTACTGCGTTCCAGATGAAACATTTGTTACAGTAGAACAAGCAATAATGACTGAAGGTACGCCAACATGTCCTGGCTGTTTTCGTGCACTGCAAACTATTTCCGAAGAAAATTATTTTTTTCGGCTTTCTGCGTATCAAGAAAAGCTTCTGGCATTTTATGAAGCGAATCCTCATTTCATTCATCCCAAAGAAAGAATTAATGAGATTCTTTCTTTTGTAAAAGGGGGTCTAAAAGATTTGAGTATTTCTCGCATGAGCGTGGAGTGGGGTATCCCATTTCCAAGCGATCCAGAGCATACTGTGTATGTGTGGGGCGATGCACTCATGAATTATGTAAGTGCACTCGGTTTTCTGCAAACAGGCTTGCAAGCAGGCAATCGGTTTGCAGAATTTTGGCCGGCAAATGTACAGGTGATGGCTAAAGATATTGTAAAATTTCATGCGGTATACTTCCCTGCATTTTTGATGGCAGTTGGTGTTGCGCCAGCGCAGCGACTGTTAGTGCATGGCTATTTATTGGTGAATAATGAAAAAATGTCAAAATCAAAAGGAAATGCGTTAGATCCAATGGCGCTCGCTGATCAGTTTGGCGTTGATCCTATTCGTTTTTATTTGGTAAGGCATATGCCGACAAATCATGATGGAAGCATTAGTATTCCTGATATTGTGCAGCGCATCGAAAGTGATTTAGCAAATAATTTAGGCAACTTATTACAACGAGCAGCAGCACTTTCTTTAAAGTGGAGTGCGACAGAAATTGGCGTGTATAAAACATGGTCAGCAGAGGCACGCGCATTGCATGAAGAATGTAAGAACATGCTGAGTGCATTTGAGTCATTTATGAATGATCTGAATCTGGCTCAAGCGTATGCTGCGGTATGGAGTTTTCTTGCATCAGTGAATAGTTATTTTCATAAACAAGAACCGTGGAAGCTTGCAAAAGAAAACAAAGCAGCGTTTATGGAAGTGCTCGCTGCGACAGCACAAAGCTTGTATGTTGTTGCGCATGTTATGTATCCGGTGATGCCTCTTAAATCGCGTCAATTGCTCGCATCACTCGGTCATACATTGTTTCTCTCATTTGATGAAATACGTGCTTGTAGTTGGAATGTTGCGTGCACTTATTTTGTGCCACAAGAGCCATTATTTGTGCGCCCAGTACTTGCGGCTGAAGTAAAATCTACAGAGGGAATTTCTGTGGAGAATACGCAGCAACAACCTCTCATTGCGCAATCATCTGAGCAGGTTCAGCCCGTTGTCGCATCCGCACCAGCTGTAGCAACCTCTACAGATAACTTGATTACGATTGATCAACTGGCTCAAGTTGAGCTAGTGGTAGGGCGTATTCTTTCATGCGTAAAAGTAGAAAAATCAGACAAGATGCTCTGTATGGAAGTTGACTTAGGATCGTATGGCATTCGTCAGATTCTTGCTGGTGTTGGGCAATTTTTTGCTCCTGATCAACTTATTGGTAAATGTGGATTATTTGTTGCAAATCTACCGCCGCGTAAAATGCTTGGTATGCATTCACAGGGAATGATGCTTGTTGCTAAAGATGGTGCGCGTATGTCACTGGTAAGTGTGGCTGATGACATTGCACCTGGAGTGCGCTTGGGATAGAGACATATTCCTTTATTGTTACTGGAGAGTTGTTATGCGTTTTTCATCACGTTTGATGGTGTTGTTTGATACACAAAGTATGCCTGATCTGTATGCAGCAATGGAATTATTTCCACACTCAGTTATAGAAGCAGAAGAGATGGCGACACAGGTGCTTGCTGATGCGGCGCTTTTAAAATCAGAACTGCTTGCAGTGTCTGCAGATGAGCGAACATATGCAAATACGGTCCTTGCATACGATCGATTTGATCAATTATTGACGCTTGCAAACGGAATATTAACAGCTTTTGAGTATTTGAGTTCTGAAGTAGAGCGTCGCAGTGAGCCTATTAATCGCTTTCGATCGCAGGCATTATTTTTGAGTTCAGATCGAGCTTTCTTCCGTGCGTTTCAAGAGTATGAAGATACTCAGTTTGCAGGAGAATTGCTGAATCAAGAGCAAGTTTATTATTTTACAAAACTGAAACACATGTTTTTGTCACAAGGATATGGGCTGTCTGCTGAAGCGTTTGCAGCAGCAACTCATCTGGCTGAGCAAGAAGCCGCATTGGCTGCCAAGTTTGAGACGCTGATTAACAGTGACCATTCTTTTGTTGTATGTTCTCAAGAAGCGTTGACCGGTCTTGAGGAGCAATTTATTGCTGCGCAGGAGCGTGATGAAAACGGCATGGTAAAATTATATTGCAATCATCCTACATATTTTGCGGTTATGGATTATTGTTCAAACCCTGAGGTGCGTGCTACATTTTTTGAAGCATATTATCGCCGCGCGTATCCTGAAAATGTAGCAGTCCTTGAGACTCTTATTGCGGTGCGTGATAAGCAAGCAAAGGTGCTTGGATTTGAAAGTTATGCAGCATTTCGTTTGGAAAGTTTATTAATTAAAAAACCAGAACATGCTTCAGCGTTTTTACATTCGATTGAAGAAACGGTTCGTGCCGCTGCGGCGCGTGATATTGCAGCAGCATCTGGCACAATACCATCAGATATTATACGTGATGCGCAAGGGGCTCTTGTGCAGTCAGATCTGCCGTATGTGTTTGCTGCGCATCAAAAAATACGGTATGCACTTGATAAAAGAACTATTGCTGAGTATTTCCCGGTACAAAAAACCATAGAGGGTATTTTTGCAATATATGAAAAATTTATGAGTATTGAGTTTGAGTATGCGCAGGAGGTTCCCGGAGGATGGCACGGTACACTCCAAGGAATTACTGTTTATACCAAAGGGCGAACTCAAATACTTGGGTTTATTATTCTTGATTTATATCCACGTCCTTATAAATATTCGCACGCCTGTTGCTTTGATATTTTTTCTCGCGTTACGCAGCATCCAGAACTTCCCGCAGTCAGTTTGGTCATTGCTAATTTTCCTGAAGCACAGGGAGCTGCGCCTGCATTATTAACGCACGGTGACGTTACTACTTTTTTCCATGAATTTGGCCATGCGATTCATAACATCTTGGGAGTAACGCAGCATTATGGAACACGTGCATTTAGTGTCCCGACTGACTTTGTAGAGCTGCCTTCACAAATTTTAGAAGAATGGATGTGGGATAGAGATATGCTTCGACTTGTCAGTTCTCATTATGCAACCGGAGAACCATTGCCTGACTCACTGATTGATATGATGCTTGCTGCAAGAGAATTTGGGCAAGGATATCAAGAACTTCGTCAGCTTTTGTATGCGCGGTATTCGTTGGAGTGTTTTGAGGCTGGAGAATATAAAGATTCAACAAAACTTTTTTTAGAACTTGCTCAAAAATATAGTGTTGGAGTTGCGATTAATCAGCGCACGCGTATGAATGCTTCATTTGGACATCTGGCATCGTATGGACCAATGTATTATGGTTATGCGCTTGCACGAGCATACGCTGCTGACGTTTTTGCTGTCATTAAAAAGCACGGTTTATTAAATTCAGATATCGGGCAACGATTTGTTGAAGCTATTTTGGCTCCGGGAGCATCAAAGGATGCAGATCAGCTGCTTATTGATTTTTTGGGTAAACCAGCAACTGCTGACGCATATCGCGCTCGCCTTGCATCGTTATCGAGTTGATGCAGCAAG
>JBIKTS010000070.1:0-4989 GCA_044347985.1 Candidatus Babeliales bacterium | reverse complement strand
GCAGCGAGTAGGGAGCAGATTGCGACTATAAAGAAATAAGAGGTAACTTTTTTCATATGTTTTTGCCTTTATTGTGCAGGTATATCACGATTTAGTATACGCTTCTTTTCTGTAAAAATATAAGAGATAAGAGTTTATCCGCACAAAGAGAGTGTATCTGTAGTACTGGTAGCTGGCTAAAAATGCTGATTCTTGTATACTTATTCTTGTAAGTACTTATTAAAAACTAATCAGTGAGTTATCTATGAATTCAAAAGAAAAAAACTATACGCATGATGCCACAGAAGAAACAACCCAGCATGGTTCAGTTGAGCCTGAAGTAGTGGCGCCCAGTGCTCAGACAGTAACGGTTGAAGAAGAAAGTTTTAAAGATCAGTTTTTCCGAATGAGTGCCGATTTTGCTAATTATCGTCGTCGCATGGAAAAAGAGCGAACAACATGGGTTCAGACTGGGCAGAATGCGATTATTCAATCGTTCTTGCCATTGTTTGATGACATCGAGCGCGCATTTGAAGCGGCACAGAAAGCAGCAGCCGCTGACAGCGCTCATGCTGGAGTAGCTTCAATTGTTAATGGGTTAAACCTTGTTGAAAAAAATATGCGTAAAGTGCTCAGTGATTTGGGTGTACAGGAAGTTGATTGTTCGGGCGTGTTTGATCCTCAACTGCATGAAGCGTTGATGCAAACTGCTGCTGAGGGCAAAGAGTCTGGTGCTATTGTGCAGGTACTGAGCAAAGGATATGTATATAAAGGCACGGTTGTGCGTCATGCTAAAGTAAGCGTTGCTGCGTAACGTAAGGGTATTGATGGAAAATAGCTTGAATAAAATGCTCGCCGGTTATCAAGCATTTCGTGAGCGTTATGCATTGGGTGATCGTTCTGTGATGCAGTATTTGTCTCAGCATGGGCAGCGGCCAGAAATTATGGTGGTTGCCTGCTGTGATTCACGTGTTGATCCAGCACTGATTCTTCAGTGTGATCCGGGTGATTTATTTGTGATACGCAATGTGGCAAATATTATTCCTCCCTATACAACTGACGTTGCTTTTAAGGGTACGAGTGCTGCGCTTGAGTTTGGGGTGCGGCTTTTGAAGGTAGAGCATTTAATTTTGTTGGGGCATACACAATGCGGAGGTCTTGAAGCGGCGTTAAATCAAGATGCGGTCGCACATACCGATTTTATTCAAAATTGGGTTTCGCTTATACGGACTAATTATTCTCAGAAATATGCGCCTCATGAGTTTGCTAAAGTTGCATTAAAGCAGTCATACCGCAATTGCTTAACGTTTCCTTGGATAGCCGCCGCAGTTGCCGCAGGTGAGTTGGTGATTCATTCGTGGCTGTTTGATATTGAAAAAGGGGAGATTTTGACTTTTTCAAAAGATACCAAAGAGTATGCGCCGCTTGATGCGTCGTATTTGGAGTAGTATTTGTTGACAGGCACTATTTTTTGATGGTTCTATTGTTAGAGAAACCGCTTGTTGGCGAAAGCTCTTCCAGATGCTGTTTTTAGTTTTTTATAGAGAAGGAAGCTTAGTATGGATTATAAGCGTTTACTGGTTATATGCACGGTAGGCATAGTGTTTTTTTCTTTTGTTGCATGGTATTGGCGTATGCATATGAGTGTAAGTCCTAGTAGGACCAAAGGGACGGTTATTATTTTAAATGGTCCCTCTGCAGCGGGTAAAACTTCTATTCAGAGATCGTTTCAGTCTTTAATGATGCCAAGGTTGTGGATTAAACTTGGTATTGATAGTTTATTTGATGGACCATTGCCGGACATTACGCTTGAAAACCTTGCATATTGGCAGAGTCAAAATTCTATTCGGTGGGTTGAGAATACCACTGATATTCAAGGAAATCCTGTTATTACATTGTATGTTGGAGCCGCGGCAGAAAACGTTGTATTTGGTATGAATAGTGCTATTGCTGCCTATGCTCAGCAAGGATGCAATGTGATTGTAGACTACATAGCATATAAAAAAGAGTGGCTTATTGATTTACAAACAAAATTGGCAGGACTTAAGACGGTGTGGGTTAAGGTAGCAATACCATTGGATGTTCTTGAACAGCGAGAGGCTGCGCGAAAAACATCACCAAAGGGACATGCTCGAAGTCATTATGACTTTGTGTACCATGATTTTGCGTACGATATAACTGTTGACTCTGCGCTGCAAAGCTCTCAAGAAATGGCAGAAACGATTAAAGCATTTATCGATTAATTTTTCTTCAGTACTGACTTCTTTGTGTAACGGTACAAATTATGTATAGTGCGGTCGTAAGTGGCACTAAGTACAGCATGTGTCGCAGTATCAAGGAGAGAATGTATGAATTATCGATATATCATAAGCGGAGCTGTGGTAAGTACAATTTTGGCAGGGTGCGGGTATGCGTATTTTGCAATGTATGTACAGCACACGCAGCATGAACAATTATTCCAAGTACTGACAAAAGAATTGGCAACTACGCGCGCGCAGTTGTTCAGCATGCAGCAAGAGGTGCGTCACGAGGCGGCCAGTGTGCCGACTAGTGCTTCTAATTGGCTTCATGTGCAGAAAAAAATTGAGAATGGGGTTGTTCAGGTGTTTAGTTCGGTTGCGCGTATTAATTGGTTGCGGCCGTATCGAGCTCCCGATGAAGTGATGGGAGCAGGAAGTGCTTTTTTCATTAATGATCGGGGTGACATGCTGACTAACTATCATGTGGTTAATCAAGCGCGTTCTGTAATGGTTCGATTACCGCGGCTTGGGCAGTTGCAATATCGGGCTGAAGTGGTTGGTGTGAGTCCTGAGCGTGATGTTGCATTGCTCCGATTGACTGATAAAGCACGTGCAGAGATCGAAGCAAAAATTGGCACTATTTCATATATGGCTTTGGGAGATTCTGATCAGATAGGGCGTACACAAGAGGTGATGGCGCTCGGATTTCCGTTGGGACGAACTAGTTTGAAAAGCACAATAGGTAACGTGAGTGGCTGGGAACATATGGGAGGGCAGTCGCTTGTGCAGTTAACGTCGCCGCTTAATCCAGGAAATTCAGGGGGGCCGGCGGTCAATAACCGTGGTGAGGTAATTGGTATCAATTCGTCTGGTATCATGAGCGCTCAAAATACCGGTTTTTTCATTCCAATTAATGAGGTCAAACATATCCTTGATGATTTGTATAAAACGCCGTTGCTCCGTAAGCCGGTTCTCGGCGGAGACTTTTCTATTTACCTAGACACGATGCGCGAGTATTTGGGAAATCCTCCAGGTGGTGGCTGGTATGTAAACCATGTGTACAAGGGCACACTACTTGACCGTGCCGGCATTAAAGCGGGGGATGTGCTCTATCAAGTGAATGGGTATGATCTTGACTGCTATGGAGAAGTGGAAGTGTCATGGGCGCCTGATACGCGGGTTTTGGTACTTGATTTGCTTAATCGCTATAACATTGGTGATACGATTCATTTAGTATTGTATCGCCGCGGTGAGCGCAAAGAATGCACCATAGTGCTGGACGATAGTTTTATTTTGCCAGTTCGGCGCATGTTTCCCGATTTTGAGTCAGTCGACTATGAAGTGTTTGGCGGGATGGTGCTGATGCCACTCAGTATTAATGTTATTAATGCGTTGCTGGAATACGATAATTCACTTGCATCAGTGCTTGCGCGGTTTGCACGCCCTGATGCGCAGTATGAGCAAGCGGTTATTATTACTCATATTTTCCCTGATTCACCTGCAAAAGATGCAAAGCTTTTGGATGTGGGCCTGATTATAGAAAGTGTGAATGGGTATAAAATTAATACGCTCAGAGAATTGCGCGCAGCATTGCTGGCCAGTCGTCAGGAGAAGTTCTTTACCATTACCACGCAGCATGATCGTCGCTTTGCAATTCTTTCATACGATGATGTGCGTGAAAAAGAAGCGCGACTGGCGGCGCTGCATGGGTATGCAGTGTCAAAAGTGGTCAAAGCACTGGGATGAGTTGTTAGTATCCGTGTTCTAAAAGTCATATGGAGCTCTATTTTAACCATTAAATTTTGAATTTTTTTAAAAAATTATTTAGCTATTCAAATTTCAGTAATTTACATCCATATTTTGAGAGAGTGACGCTGCTGTGAAATGCTTTTATTTTTATAGAGGCTTGTTTTTTCAGCAGTCGATTGTTAATTTGTGAGTTAAATATTACAAAATTTGTAGTATTTAACTCACAAGAGGTATTTATGATGTTTGAGTCTGATATACATAAATCTCTTTTAATGCGAATTTTAAAAGAAATTTATGTGGACGATATGTTGAGCCAAGTTTTGGGATTTAAAGGAGGCACTGCTCTTTTTTTATTTTATGAATTGTCTCGATATTCTGTTGATTTAGATTTTGATTTACTTGATAGCTCCGTTGGAGATTTAGTCTTTGAGAAGATTGCATTGCTTCTTTCGGAATATGGCGTTTTAAAGAATAAAGAACATAAGCGATTTAGTTATTTTTATTTATTGTCGTATGCAAATAAAACCAGTGGCGCTCAAAATATTAAAGTGGAGATTAATAAAAGATCATTTAGCTCGTCATATGAGATGAAAAATTATATGGGCATTGCCGTGCGAGTAATGGTTCAAGCAGATATGGCAGCTCATAAGCTTGTTGCAATGTATGAGCGTATTGGTAAGGCTCAGCGAGATATTTTTGATACGTGGTTTATGTTGACTCACCAGTGGCCAATTAACAGTGATATAATATTTTTGAGAACTGGATTGACGCTAAAAATGTTTTTAGAAGCTTGTATTATCGCACTGCGTACAGTGAATAACAGATCGATCCTTGCAGGGTTGGGTGAGTTACTCGCTCCACAACAAAAAATATGGGTTAAGAAAAGTTTGATTGAGGAAACAATTTTTTTGTTGCAATTGCGCATTGAGACTTTATAGATATATTTTTGTATTAATTAGTTAAAATTTTAACTTGTAAGCTGGAAATAACAAAATTTGTAATGTTTAACTCTTAGGATGAT
>JBIKTS010000068.1:0-5116 GCA_044347985.1 Candidatus Babeliales bacterium | reverse complement strand
ATCGATTGAGCCATGACGTGTTTGTTGAACCAGAAGGTGAAGGCATCAATGAGGTCTATCCAAGTGGTCTTTCAACATCACTTCCTTATGATGTGCAGGTAGCCTACATTCAATCAATACCCGGATTTGAAACTGCTGAAATTGTGCGGCCAGGGTATGCTGTTGAGTATGATTTTGTTCAGCCAACTATTTTGACCCATTCGCTTGAGACCAAGAAAGTGTCCGGCTTATTTTTTGCGGGGCAAATTAATGGTACTACCGGATATGAAGAAGCGGCCGGGCAAGGTGTTGTGGCTGGGATTAATGCAGCGCTTAAGGCGCAAGGCAAGCCACCATTTATTCTGAGTCGCAGCGAGAGTTATATAGGCGTTATGATTGATGATCTCATAACATTGGGAGTTGATGAGCCATATCGTATGTTTACGTCTCGTGCAGAACGACGTCTTATTTTGCGTCAAGATAATGTGTTTGCTCGTCTTTTGCCGTATGGGTATGCATTGGGCACGATTGATCAGGCTTTGTATGACCGATTTCTTGCTGAGCAAGAGTTGGTCGAGGCATGTAGCGCCTATGTTTTGAAATCAAAGCAGCGGCCAATTTATCTTGCTTTCCAGCAGCTGACGTTTGATGCGGCTGCTCAAGCGCAGGCACGCCAGTTGCTTGCCCAGACCTTGGATGTTGCTGAGATAAGTAATCGGGCGTTGCTGCAGATTCATGCCGCGGTACGATACGACGGATATATTGCGCGCGAAGAGGCTGAAGTTGTTAAGTTAAAGCAGTTTTCTCAGCTCGTAATTGGAGTTGATTTTCCTTACCATGCCGTCGAGGGGCTGAGTTTTGAGTTGCAGCAAAAATTGTTGCGACACAAGCCAGGAACTATCGCGCAGGCGCACCTCATTCCTGGCATGACGCCAGCAGCTTTATCTCTGCTGATTTATCATGTGCGCAAAGGCTTAGGGCGTCAGAGCGCACAGTAGTGTTTCAGTTGAGTGCTATCTGTAGCAGCAAAATTTTCTGGTAAAACATATTTTTTTGTTTAAGCTATGCGCCTTCTTTGTACTATGCGAGTAAACACCAATATCTGCCAATAATGAGGCGTTATGAATCAGTTGCTACAAATTGTTCTTCGTATGTGGCGTAAAATGCATATACAGTGGAAAGGGGCTGGAGCACCTTTAAAAAAACAAGACTCTGGAAATTCAGGCAAACGTATTCTGATTATTGTACCTCACGATAAAAGTTGGTGGGCTTTGCATGTTGTGCAGCAGTTTGTTTCGACACTGCGTCAACTTATGGGGCATGGTGGTTCTCCGTCTATTGATATTGTACCGGTACAATCGAGTGTGGAAGTGCTGCAATCTCTTCTGCTTTCGCTCACTGCAAGTCCTTGTTATGACTTAGTTATTACGGTGGGTAGTTGGATATCACGAGAAGTTAGAGATTTTTTTGATAGTGTTGCAAAGCCGACCCCTCAAATTTTTTGTGGAGTTATTGACCCTGCAGGTATCGGAGTTGTTGATACACTTGAAGTTCCTGGGCGGCCAGTTTCTGGCATTGCGGCGCTTTCTTTTGATTTTGAACTGCAAATTGAGATGTTGTTGGCGATTTTACCGCAATTAAAAACTCTTATTATGGTGTATGGGGCTGATAGTGGTAATGATATGGTGAGTGGTTTGGTTGCGCGTAATTTAGGGCATTTTTCTGCAATATGTTCTGAAAAGGGCATTCGTCTCGTGCATACCCCTATTGTTGATATGGGTGCGATTGAAGATGTTATTCAACGCTTAGCGCTTGAACCTGGCTCTGGAGTAGTATGTTCACTTAATGACTTGCTTGTTTCTGCGCAAATGGAGACGCTTATTGCGCTGTGTGTGCGCTTGCAAATCCCATTATGTACTAGCGAGCTTTCATCGGTGTATCATGGTGCAGCGCTTGGATTTGGTGAGCATGGAGGGGTGTACGGGTTATACGCAGCATCTATGGCATATGAAGTTTTGGCCCAGGGGCGTGATATAGCAACGGTGCCGGTTGTTATTCCTCCTATCCACCAGTCAATGCGCTACAATTATGACGCATTAATTGCGCAAGGAGTGGTCATTTCTCCTGCTATGAAGCATTTGCTGAATATGGTTTCAGTATTTTTCAATGCTAAGCAATAACTTCGTGGTTGACATCTGCACTGCTTGGCTATATTATTTCGGCTCATCTCAAAAAAATATTCATGCGGGAATAGCTCAGTGGTAGAGCACTGCCTTGCCATGGCAGGGGTCGCGAGTTCGAATCTCGTTTCCCGCTCCAAAACCTCAGTTTGCGTGCCTTTTCTAATTCTGTTAGAATTCATGGTGCAAACTTTTCGTCCTCTTTTCTTGCGAAAACTGTTTGTGCCGTGTCAGGCTGGTTGTGGTGATTTTCGCCAAATTCGCGTGTTCCCAGCTGTGGGGCGTTTGTGTGTAGTATAACGTACCGTCTTTTATGATTCATAAGTAAGGTTATCAATGAAATCCATTTTGCAAGAAGCAAACTCAATTGAACGTGCTATCGATAAAGCATGGAATGAAGCAGGAAAACCAAAAGAATTTACCATACGAGTTCTTGACGAAGGTGAACGCAACTTTTTAGGACTTTCTCGTCGTCCCGCTATTGTAAGCATATTTTACAAACCAGAAAAAGTTACAACGCAGCAGCATCGCAGAGATAAGAGCGAAGAGAAGCCGCAGCAAGATTCATATCGTGATCGTCAAAAATCTCGTCGTGAGAATTCTCCTCAGCAGTCATCTGGCCGTTCAGATGTTGGTGGATATGTTCGTGAAGAAGGCTCTGATCGTTCTCGTAGATATGCAGGAACTGAACAGCAGCGTGCATCGTTTCAGCAGCAAAAAGCTGTTGAAGGATGGACTGATGAATGGAAGACTTTTGTCTTGCATGAAATTAGAGAGCTTGTAAAGCTTATGGGTATGACTCCTGTTGCTGAAGCACAGATTACTGGTGATAAGCTCCTGACGATTACGTTTAAGCATGCGATTCTTGATAATGATGATGATCAACGAATGTTGTTTGCAACTTTTTCATATCTTGGCATGCAGCTGTTAAAGCGTATGTATAAGAGTAGATTTGTTGGGTACCGTGTTGTGGTAACTGGTCCAAAAGCTGATGGATCTGCAATGAGCGCTGATAGTGAAGAACAGATACAAGATACGCCGGAAATGCGTGCTAATAATCAGCGCGGGTCTCATAATCGTCGCAATCAGTCATCTGATAATGGAAATCGTTCTGGTGGCGGTCGTGAAGGCCGCGAAAGTCGTGAAGGCCGTGAAGGTAATAATCGTCGCAATAATGATCGCAAGCCGCGAGCGCATGGTGATCGCCCTGAGCGGGGTGATAATGCACCACGTATTGTCATGCATAATCCTGAGCAAGCCATGTTGAATCATACGCCAGCTGATGATATTGCTGCCGATCAGCTTAAATTTGCACAAGAGCAATTAGCACAATCTTCAAAAACGTCTGTCCAACAGCCGCTTAAGAAAGATAAAAAGTATCAGCCATTTTTTGTTCTTGAAGATGAAGAATCTCAAAAATAAGGATATACAGTGGTGATGGATACGATAGTAGCATCATGTACAGCGCCAGGAGCGGGAGCCCTGGCGCTGATTCGTTTTGAGGGCAGTAGGGCGCTTGAAATTGTTCAGTTATTGTCGCGATTGCCTCATGGTAAACAACTCAGTGAGTATGCTACGCATTCTATTGTATATGGGCATGTTGTGGATTCTGATGGAGCGTTGATCGATCAAGTTCTCTTTTTAGTAATGTGCGCGCCACGTACATTTACGGGGAACGATGTGGTGGAAATTACATGTCATAATAATCGCTTTATTATTCAGGCAATTATTGCACGGGGGTGTCAATTGGGCGCCCGGCATGCGCAGCCCGGTGAGTTTACTCAGCGAGCAGTTATGAATGGTAAAATGGATCTATTGCAAGCAGAGGCGCTTCATGAACTCATTATGGCTCCATCGCATGCTGTTGCAGTGAGAAGTTTGGCGCAGCTTGAAGGCTCGCTATCACAGGTAATTGCTCATGTGCAGCGTGATTTATTTGAATTGGCTGCGTACGTGGAAGCAAGTTTTGAATTTTTAGAAGAAGAGCATTTGGATCTTGATTTTACTGCTTTGGTGACACAGCGCATTGAAGCATTGCTCGCAAAATTAGCGCCGCTATGTGTTGGTCAAAAACAAATTCAGCATCTGCGTGAAGGGGTTAAAATCGCATTGGTAGGGAGTGTAAATGCAGGTAAATCAACACTGCTTAATGCTCTTGTTGGGCGCAATCGAGCGATTGTGAGTGATGTGCCGGGAACAACGCGAGATAGTATTGAAGTGACTGTTTCAGATGGTGGGTATGTGTGGACATATATTGATACTGCTGGCTTGCGGGTCACCGATGATGCTATTGAACAAGAAGGGATCATGCGGTCTCGTACCGAAGCGGCAGCTGCAGATTGTATTATCTTTGTGTGTGATGGAAGTGAAGAGCCGTCAGCGCAGGTTATTACTGAGTATCATCAATTATGCGAGCAGGCTCATGGACCACTTATAGTGGCACTGACTAAGTCGGATAAGGGGTGCGCGCATACATGGATTACGCATTCATCTCAAATGCTATCGTTGTGTATAAGCGCAGCCACCGGAAATGGTATGCAGGAGTTGAAGGCGGCAATTTTTGCACAGGTAAAAAAAATCTACGAAGAGATTTCACATCCTTTTATTTTAAATCAGCGACAATTAGCACTGATCTCTGATGTTCAGAAGCTTTTGATGCGTATGCAGAAGGAAAGTGCTACGGGCGGATTGCCGTATGAGCTTCTTGCTGCCCAATTGCATGAGCTTTTAGCCCTCATGACACAACTTTCGGGTCGTTCGATTACTGAAGAGATTATGGATACGGTTTTTTCTACTTTTTGCATTGGTAAGTAAAATCATCGTACTAAGATTTTTATAAATATATTTACCTGTTTTTGTCCTGCTCATTATGGTTGATAGGTATGTATCATACAATGCCATCATAATGAAGCAGGAGTTTATTGCCATGCAGTATAAACAGTTGAGTATAGGAATAA
>JBIKTS010000106.1:0-2984 GCA_044347985.1 Candidatus Babeliales bacterium | reverse complement strand
AGCTTGCTGAAAATTATGACAAGATAAAATCGAGTACTGCTGATGAATTATGGAAAAATCTTGGTTTGTTGTATGACGCAAAACCAAAGATTCCAGCGGAGTTTAGTAATCTCTTTTCACTGGAAGTTGAGCCGCGTTTTTATTCTGTGCTATGTTGTGCAACAGTTGCTGGTGTAACTCAACAAATGCTTGCCATATTGGAACGAGAAACACCCCCTGCCCAGTCGGTTGATAGGCGAGGGAAAGAGCAAAAAAAAGGTAATGAGAAACAACCGCTGTTTGCGATTCGTCGACTGTATTGGTTGTAAGCGAGAAAGGTAGAGTAGTGAAAACAGAAACGCGCGTTGGTATATTTGTTATCAGTTCCGTGCTGGTATTTTTATACTTAAGTTTTAATATTGGGGCGCTGCGGATTGATCAAAAGAATTATGATACGTATATCAGTTTTTTTGATGACACCGGCGGATTGGATTTAAAAGCATTAGTAAAAACATCTGGAGTGCGTGTTGGATGGGTTGAAGCAATTCATCTGCGTGAAGGAGGCAAGGCGGAAGTCCATTTAAAAATCAATAAAGCATACAAACTTGCATTGAACGCATATGCAATGATTCAGCAAGAAACCCTGCTTGGCGGTAAAATTGTGGAACTGGATCAGGGGGATTTTTCTACGGGAACTTTATCGCCGGGAACTACGCTTGCAATGCCAGGTAAATCAACGACTAACGTAGGTGATTTAATTGATCAGTGCCGTGATATTGCCCAAAATGTGAGTGATGTTGCGTATTCGTTTAAAACAGTGTTTTCTTCCCGAGAAGGACGTCAACAGTTGGAAGGCACGCTGCGGCATGTGTCTGAAGCCTCTGAAAATGTTGCGAGTATTTCTGATTCGCTGGACCGTATTGTTACTAAAAAAGAAACAGTGATTGCTTCTGCGATTGATAATGTTGAGGCGACAGCACGTGAATTGCGGGTTGCGGTTCCTAAAATAACCCATGTGGTTACTGATTCAGCACCAACTATTACGGCGGTAAAAGAGGCATCTGACAAAGTGCGCGATGGATTTAGTGAGGCTGAGCAGGTACTTTCTAAGATTAATACCGGCAAAGGGGTTGTGGGTAAGTTGATTAACGAAGATGAAACGTACGATGATTTGCGTCGAACGATTCACGGGATTAAAGAGTATGTTCATCGCATGCAGTCGCTTCAGATTTATGTTGATATGCATAGTGAAAGTCTCTTTAAGTATGGGCGCAATAAAGGATTTATGGATATTAAAATCCGTCCATCGCATGATTACTTCTATCAAATTCAGGTGTGTGCTGACGATTTTGGCACGTTTGATCGCCAAGTTGAGCAAGTAGTCCGTCGTGATAGTTACGGTGATGAGCTCAAAACAAATGGGCTTGAGGATATGCGCCATCGCTTGAAGTATGCTGATACGGTTGAGCGAGTGGTCCGTCAAAAAAATACGTATACGTTTGGCGTACAATTTGGAAAGCGATTCGATCGTCTTGCACTTCGTATAGGTTTAATTGAGGGGCTTATTGGTGCTGCAGCAGATTATTATGTTCCGCTGAATACTGATATGGTGCATTGGATTACGAGTCTTGAAGTATTTGATATGCAGGGAATTAAGCGCCTCAATGACAATCGACCTCATTTAAAGTGGATCAACAAGCTGATGGTGATGCGTAATCTTTACACCTGTTTTGGTATCGATGATATTATTAGCCGTGAAAATGCAAGCCCATTCTGGGGTATTGGTCTGCGCTTTACTGATGCTGACCTAAAATACTTTCTGAGTATGCTTGCCGGCATTGGTTCAACCGGTAAGTAGTTTACGCTTCAGCAATTTCACTCTCTTCAAGTTCTTCCTCGTCGTAAAAAATGATCGCGGGAAGATAGATAGGAGTGTATATAGCGTTCTGATAGTTTGATTGGTACACGTCATTCATAGAAACACGTCCATGTTTTCAGTATAAAATTATGTTTTTTAGATACTCTCAAGTATCTTTCGGTGTAAAAGCATAATAATAACCAAGAAAAACGCAAGTGCTAATGTTCAGACAAATAATATGCTACTTCGTCGTCTGTGGAACCAAAAATTGGGGAGTAGCTGTGCGTGCTGCTAGTTTCATCACTGTGTTTTGGAGTGGTATCGCAGTGCTCAGTAACGGAGGGAGCGCTGCGACTATATGCTGGCATGAGAAAACTAGTAATTCCTGGGCAGCAGCGCTCAAGGGTTGTCTCAACCCATATTTCGAGTGTATGCGCTGTAATGTACTCAGTTATGACTGCGCTATAGTCTATTGAAACTAGTTGGTCAGGGGATTCGCTCTTGAGGAGAAAGTAGGCGGTATACAAGAGAAGTATCTGTACCATCTCTTTTGTATATATTGAGCTCATAGGGGCGGGGAAAAATGAGGCAATGAGTTCTTCTGAGGTCATGATATGTAAGCTTGCAGTTTCACGTTCTTGTGCATGTATTTTACAATAGTTAGCTAAGTGAGGTTCTATGAGAAAAGCAAATGTGCTGGTCAGCACTTCTACTGATTCTCCCTTGACGCATTCCATATGGTGTGTAATTGCATCAATAAGTCTTTTCCCTCGCGTCTCACATTCGGTCTGTGTTTCGGGTAATACATCTGATGGATGGATGCTATCGGTTGGTTTAAGTGTATTGCAGAGCATTACAGCACAGAGTGCTGCGTATTGGATGTATTTCATAGAATTCCCCTGTTCGTGTCTTATTATTTAATCAAGCGGTATTTTGGCTGCCGCAAGGAGTTTGTGTTCAACTTCTTGCATGCGGGCGTAGTCGGCATCATCTTCGTGGTCGTGGCCTAAAAGATGCGCTATCCCGTGGGCAATAAGGACGGTGCAGTGGTGGTCGAATGTTCTATTCCATTCGTGGCGTTTTTTTTCAATAACAGCAGGGCACAGTATAATGTCGCCTAAATTGGCTTCATCACGTGAGCTGGGCA
>JBIKTS010000058.1:0-5952 GCA_044347985.1 Candidatus Babeliales bacterium | reverse complement strand
GCATCAAAATGCATACGGGGTAGTGTTTAGATGAGGACAATAATTATGAAAAAAACATATATAAAGATATGGGCATTAAGTCTTGCTGTTGCAAATATTACTGGATTTTCGATTGTTGCAGAAGAGCCGGTTGATGCGGCGGCTGAAGCAAAAGCGGCTGCTGCGGCAGAGCGCGCTAGGCTCAAGTTTGTAAACAAAAAGAATATTGAGCTTATGACCATGCTGACTTTGCTTGCTGATAGACCAAAAGAACTTGGTATGTTTGCAGATGTTATGAAGGCGGCAAGCGAAGCAAATCAATTACGGCTTGATACAACGATGTCTGCTGAAGAGTTTGCACAGCGGTCTCAGCAAGCAGCAGAGAAAATGCAAGGCTTCTTTAAGCTGCTTAAAACGGTGAGAGCAAATTCAATCATTGAAGAAAGTCTTAAGAATAGTCCGCTTGTTCCACTTGATGAGCAAGGATTGTATGAAGGTGAGATTCCATTCTTGCTGAGCGTACTTGAAATTGCTGAAGCTGAGCAAGAGCGCCGCTTGAAAGAAGCGCTTGAAAATGCTGAGAAGTTTCGCAAAATCTTGCATGAAGTTGCGGCGGTGTATACCAGCTTGATGGTTAATATGAGCCCAACAATGCGTAAGGCGCTTGCAGAGCACATGAAAAAGGGTGATGCATAACACGTATTTTACTTTATTACTTTGTATGGAAACGAGGATGTTGCGGCGCGCAATGTCCTCGTTTTGCATTATAGACCGCTTCCAAAGATTGCGGTTGGATCTTTTTACCATTATGCAGTTTGTAGGGATGTCGGTTAATTGAGTGAGAGTGTCGGGGGCATCCGCAATATTCGCAGTGTTCGCTTTCTATGTCTTTTTGTTTGGCAATGCATTTTTTTGTATAGATTTCGCGTGATTCCCCGCGGGGAGCATGCTCAACTTGTATGTGGGTGCAGTTCAAACAGTCTGCGCTGAGGGATGCGGTGATGAGCAAGGTAGTAAGAAAGAAAGAGATGATCATAGTGGTGCCTTTTCTGTATGACGTTTTGTGGGCTGTTGTGTAGATAATAGGGAACAGAAAGGTCAAGAAATGGAGCATAAAAAAAGCACTGAATTTTATCAGTGCTTTATATTTTGGCGTCCCCAAGGGGATTCGAACCCCTGTTACCAGAATGAAAATCTGGTGTCCTGGACCAGGCTAGACGATGGGGACGCATAATCATCAAAGAAGATGGTGAGCCGCGCTGGATTCGAACCAGCGACCCACAGCTTAAAAGGCTGTTGCTCTACCGACTGAGCTAGCGGCTCTTGTATTTTTTTTAGTGTCGCACGGTAAAGAACAGCGCAAACAACGGGCCAAATAATATATCAGGTTGTGTTCTATGTCAATAAGAATGAGCCATTTTTCAATATATTCGCTTCATGCTTTGAATAAAACTGTATGGTGTTCTTGGGTGTGCTTTTCAAAACCATTGCCGCGGTAGCAGCCCTCTGATACGCTTTCGGCCGTACTATAGAGCAGTTCTTAATAATGTTGGGTTACATGGTCAAAAAAAGTATTAGTGATATCTTACTTGAACTCAAGGCGGTCACTGCCCAGCAAGTTCAAACAGTTATAGATCAGGATAAAGTTTCTCCTGATCGAGTAGGTGATATTCTGGTTTCGCGTAAACAGCTTGACTCTCGTGTATTGAGTAAAGCGCTTGCAATCCAGCGTAATTTGCCATTTTTGGATGCTATTACTGAGCAGATGGCTGATACTACATTGCTGAGTAAGGTGCCGCTCAAGTTTTTGCGTAAACATAAGGTTATTCCGCTTGTGTATGAAGGTGAGCGGTGTATAGCAACGTATGACCCGCGTGAAGTGCAGCCACTTGATGATTTAGCATTGTTGCTTCCGGGGATTACTCATCATGTTATCGTTGCTGAAGATTTGATTATTGAATCTATTAATCGGTATTATCCATTGGAAACCAGCCAAGAAATGATGGATGAGCTCAAAGATGAGAATCAGTCAGATTTGAATCTGGGAGAGATCGAAGAAAAAGATATCATGGAGATGGCCAATGATGCGCCGATTGTTAAGCTGGTCAATCATTTGTTGTATCAAGCGGTTAAAGATGGGGCATCTGATATCCATATAGAAGCTTTTGAAAAAGAACTGCGCGTCCGGTATCGTGTTGATGGCATGATGCTTGTCAAAATGAGTCCACCAAAGCGGTATTTAGGTGCCATTGTTTCGCGTATTAAGATTATGTCTAATTTGAATATCGCTGAAAAGCGCATTCCGCAAGACGGAAGAATTCAGATTAAGGTTGCTAATAAAGCGGTAGACGTGCGGGTTTCTATTTTGCCATGTAATTTTGGTGAGCGGGTTGTTATGCGTCTGCTTGATAAAACAAAAGGCGCAGTATCAATTGATAAGCTCAATATGAGTACTCATAATTTTGATATTCTACGAAAAATCATCGAGCGTCCCAATGGTATTATTTTGGTTTCAGGTCCTACAGGGTCTGGTAAAACAAGTACGCTCTATGCAATTCTGAATCATCTCAATACTCCTGATGTAAACATTATTACGGTTGAGAATCCGGTTGAGTATACGATTACCGGTATTAATCAAGTTCAAGTAAATGAGGCAGTGGGATTGACGTTTGCGAGTGCTTTACGTTCTATTTTGCGTCAAGATCCTGATATTGTTTTGATTGGTGAAATTCGTGATAAAGAAACAGCGCGTATTGCGACAGAAGCGGCGCTGACCGGTCACTTAGTGCTTAGTACGATTCATACTAATAGTGCTCCGGCAACAGTAACGCGTATGGTTGATATGGGGGTTGAGCCATTTCTGGTTTCTTCAGCGCTTAATTGCGTTATTTCGCAGCGGCTTGTGCGCAGGCTCAATGAAAAAACAAAGCGTAAAATGCAGCCGTCGCCAGAACTTATTGCCCGGCTTGGTATTACCCAGCAAGAGGCGTCTGGTATGACGTTTTATGAGGCAGTTCCTTCTGATATTCCTGGAGATACTGGTTATCAAGGGCGTCTTGCCATTCATGAGGTGATGCTTGTGGATGAAGAGATAGCGCGACTGGTGATTGATGGAGCAGATGCGAATGCGTTAAAAGATTTAGCGATTAAAAAAGGAATGATTCCGCTTGCTCTTGATGGAGTCCGGTGTATTGGGCTTGGTATTACTTCGCCAGAGGAAGTGCTCTCAGTTTCTTATATTGAAGAAGCAGTAGAAAAAGAAGAGAAAAAACCTGATGAGGGTGCGGCTCAGAAACCTTCTAAAAAATCATAATAAGGCGTTCACGCTTTTTGAAGTAGTTATTGCTAGCGCATTATTTTGTGTCTTTGTCTGGTCGTCACATTTCGTGTATCGTTTGTATAAAGCGATGGTATTTAATGCAGCACTTGATCAGGTAATACTCGTATGCCATAGTCTTTCTCATCATGCATTTGTGACCCGCGTTGACGGGATACTTCGTATTGTTCCTCCCGCGTATTACTCGGTTAATAACGGCCCATTGCTGAAATTGCCTTATGGAATATGTTGGGGGGTAGGGAATCACACTGTTAATGGCCCCCCGTCGCGACCTCTAAAAAAAATTACTACCCCAGTTGTCGGCGGTGAACGTGAAGGTGAGGCGTATGTATTTCGTTGGCATTCTACTGGTGCGCGAACACCAGGAACACTCTATCTGTCGGGATATGGTCAGTGCGGGGCTATTACCTGTGCGCGTTCTGCGCGTGGTGTGGTAACTGTATGGCGACTTGAGTCTGCTGGCTGGATTAAGCGGCAAAATCCTTAATGCCTTGTTCATGGAATAATAACGTAACTTTATTGCGGAGCTGATTGTTTTCTTCTTGCATGTGAGTCAGTTCTTTGCGCAAGTCTTGTATTTCAAGCGCTTTTTTTTGAAGTTCTGCTTGAGCAGAAGCAAGATCTGTTTCTTGCATTTGACTGCTGCGTAATTTTCGTTCTGCGCTGGCAAGACGCTGCTGGAGAACGGTAATGGTATGTGCTACTTTTTGTTCAAGGCGTGGCTGCTGTGAGGCAATTGCTTTATAGTTGCTCAGGAGCTCGCGAAAATCATCGATTCCTTTTGCGATCAGGTCTCGTTTTTCATTTTCTTGCGCGGTATTTGCAAGTTTCCAGCCGGTAGTCAGTGCGACTTGAATAGAGTGTTCAGATTCTTCTTGGCGTTTAATCGACTCTTCTGGCGATTGAGCTGTGAGGAAATTACTCGAGAACGGGCTCCATGCAAGAATGAGAATGAGTGCAATATCTTGCATGGTGGTGGGTATTTTTTTCATAGTAAGAGCCTCTCCCCAGGTTATAGAGTAGGTTTTGAGTATGTCATATCTGCCTGTAGTGTATGAGCCTGAAAAACAAAACCACAACAGTTTTATTGAGGGGAGGGTGGGTATGCGTCATCAGAGAGGCCTTTGTGTAGTAGTGCTCGGATTGGTATGCAATATAACGGCAACAGTCTGGTATGATCAGCAGGCAACGCATCCGCTTGAATTAGAAGTTATTGGGTATCTTGATATGTGCCAGCAGCGCGCCTGGGTTGCTCAGTACCGCCTTACCAGTCGGCCGTGTGTTAAAGCGCTTATTAGGGCGCGTCAGCGGGGGGTTGATGTGCGTATTATACTCGATCGAGGAATGAGTCAAAGCCCCGCGTATTCATATGTGCTCAGTAGTTTTGCGCAAGCGGGGATTGCAGTATGGTGGCTTGGGCCTGTGCCGTTATTCCATCATAAGTTTGCAATCATTGATAATCATGTGCTTACTGGATCGGCTAACTGGACACGACCGGGCTTGAATATAAATGAAGAAGGGATACTTATGCTTGATGAGCCGCATCTTGTTCAAGGATATGTATCTCATTATGTTACGCTTATGCGGCGGGCTTCTGGTATGCGTGAATATACCATACAGAGAAGTCGGGATTTATTTTGTATGCCTGACCATAAAAAGTCTTTGCGTGCAGCACTTGAAACTGCGCTGAATGCTGCACAGAAACGTATCTGTATTGCGATGTATTCTTTTACTGCGCCGTGGTGCTGGCGATTGCTGCATGCGGCATGCAAGCGTGGCGTATGTGTGCAGGTATTGTTAGATGCAACACAGACCGATGTGGAGCGATTGCGGTCATGCGTGTCTTGCAGCACTATTGATGCGCATTTGTATACATCATCGGCCGGTATCATGCATCACAAGCTTGCTCTTATTGATGATGAGTTGTGGTATGGATCAATGAACTGGACACATGCAGGCATGCGGCATAATCAAGAGAATGTAGTGCGTAGTACTCATCAAGCGAGTGTCGCAGCAGCGACCCAGGCATTTACTGCGCTTTTTACTCAGTCGGCTGGATGACAACTTTTGGTTTTGTGGCTGCATGGATGCCGTAGGTTATGCTGCCAATTGCTGCAAGGAGAGCTCCTGGGGTCAGGGCTAGACCGAACTCTGACCATGTTCGTGAGTTTTCCGCTAGAATTGATCCAATTAAAAGAGTTATAAATGTTGCAGTCCCGAATCCAGAACCGATTCCGATGCTTGCTTTTTTGTGCCCGCGCAGTTTTTTAATGAGAGATACGTTTTCAGACTTTGGTGCTAAAAGTGATATATTAAATATAATAAAGCGATTTGCCGATTCTGTTTCTTTGATAAAGTCTTTGATTTCATTCAAAATAATTGCGTGCTCTCGTTTGTTGTATTTTAGCGATGCAACTTTGCTTATTTTTTTGGAAAGAGATTTCAGAAGTTCTGGCAGGAAATACCATTTACATGATTTTAATTGACTACTTGCTGCTGTTGCAATCAGCGCGAGAATAAGGTTAGTTTCTTTGGTTGTATGTGCTGCGAGCAGTTCTTTTAGTTGTTCGACGCGATTTACAAAGTGAGGAAAATATTGTGCTGGAGCGAGAGGATTTAGATTTTCATCAAGAATT
>JBIKTS010000051.1:0-6472 GCA_044347985.1 Candidatus Babeliales bacterium | reverse complement strand
CAAAACCTGCAAAGCCCATGACGTTTGAAAAGCGCATGAAAGCATTAGAGAGGAGAAGTGCATCAAATAAGGGAGATACTTTGTTGTATTTTACCGAAAGATCTTTTGCGGTTTCTGTAAAGATGATTTTACTCATTTTTTCTTCATAAACACCAGTAGAGACATCACGCCAATAAGTATTTCCAATATACGCATTGTGTACTCGAATCGGCTTCTCTTGAATTTTCGCGACAAGAGTAAAAATAGGATTAAAGAGAGGTTTTTTAGCGTCAGGAAGATGACGAGTTGTTTGATCTTTAGTTTCTTTGAGCAAAGAGCCAAGCCCAGGGAGTAATGTGGTAAGAACAGGTGTTACAACAGGAGCTTCTTGTTGTGAGGAAGCAGGATTTGTTGATTGTCCAGTTGCAGTATTCAGCAAGAATGCAATTTGCAAGATACTGAGGCAGAGGGTGTATTGTACGTTTTTTTGCATAGAATTCCTTTTATGGCCGATTAATATCAGTTGTAAGTATAAAGTTTTTTTATTTATTTTGGCAACCAATTTTGCTTTTTTGCGTTGTTTTTATCGCATTTTCAAGATCTTTTGGGTAGGGAGCGATATAGGAATAATTAATTCCTTTGTATTCAAATGAGAGTGTTCTTGCATGGAGTGCTTGGCGAGCTATGAGTTTGCTGGCAGCTGCGTAGGTTGCATCTCCCAAGATGGGGAATTTTTCATAACTGCAATGGACGCGTATTTGATGAGTGCGGCCAGTAACTATGGTGAGTTCGAGGAGGGTTGTGTTGTTTTCAAAATATTCAAGCACAGTGTAATGAGTGGTTGCGTGGCGGGCATTGATCCCATTAACACTCATTTTATGACGGTGAATGGGGTCTCTGCCAATAGGAAGAGAAATAGTTCCTGAGCGTGGAGGGTGACCAGCAACCAGTGCGTGGTATTGTTTGTGAATTAATCGCTCTTTAAAGAGCCTTGCAAGTGTTGTGAGCGCTTGTGGGGTGCGGGCAACTATCAAAAGTCCTGAGGTATCTTTATCTAGGCGATGAACAATTCCTGGCCGCTCTGAGCTTTCAAAATTTCTAAATTCTGGGTAACGCTCAAGAAGGCCATGGACGAGTGTTACCTCGTGAGGTGCTGAGGTGCTGTGATGGACTATGAGTCCTGCCGGTTTATTAATAATTAAAAAATCTTCTTCTTCTGCCAGGACTTCAAAATTAACAGCATGTGGGGTAAGTGGAAAGAGGGGTGGTTGAGGAATAATAAGAGTTATTGTTTGGTCACTTGTTATGTGAAAACTTGGCTTGGTAATAGTGTTTCCTGCAACACGCACCGCTGATTGTTTGATCCAATCAGAGATTTGAGAGCGTGAATGGGCTCCATCGAGTGCCTGTGTTAAGAAGTGATCGAGTCGCATCCCAGAGTCGGTTGTGGTGGGAAAAAAGATTAATGGCTCGGTGTTCATATGAAAAACTCTGGTAACTACTTATCAAACTCATAATATATAGATAGAATAAAACAAGAATGAAAAACTATCTACTGCGAGCCAAAGGGGTGCTGCATGCTTCAGAATCAATTAGTTTCTCTTATTAGCCTTGAACCTATTATTGAACAAGTTATCGATCAGAGCTCTGCGCGAGGGGTGGAAGGATGGACTCGATTGTGTGCTGCTCACCCATCTGATATCGCAGATCTTATTGAATATATTTCAAGGCCACATCAGCTTTCGTTGTTTGTAAAGTTGCCGTCTGAGATTGGTTTGCGGGTATTTGGTCGGCTTGAGCGAATGACGCAGGCCGATTTGCTGCAGCGACTCAATAATGATCAGGCAGCGAATTTGCTCAAAAACATGCATTCTGACGCACTTGTAGACTTGTTTGAAGAGCTGGAAGATGATCAGGTTGAGCATTTTTTAAAGTTGCTACAAAGTAAACAACGGTCTCGTATTGTGAGCTTGCTCAGTTTTGATCCTAAATCTGCTGGTGGTATTATGAACAGTGACGTGTTCACCCTCCAAAATGATTTAACGGTTAAAAGCTGTATTAACATTTTACAGCGCTTGTCCCCGCAGCAAGAAGTGCGGTACCGAGTGTATGTTACCGATAGAGACAATGTGCTTGTGGGGCATATTACACTTGATAAGTTGGTTCTCAATAAACCAGAAACTCCCATTAGCACGCTTCTGAGTAAGAATGAAATTGTTATTAATGTGTATGAAGATCAAGAAGAAGCGGTTCGTAAGATGACCCACTATGGCGTACTCTCATCACCTGTTGTTGACGCGTACAATCATTTTTTGGGGGTTATTTCCGGCGATGATGTGGTAAACGTAATCGAAGAAGAGGCCAGTGAAGACGTGTATCGTATGTCCGGGGTTGGGCATGTTGAGCGTTCATATTTTGAAACATCGATGAGTATGATGTTTTTTGAGCGGAGTAAATGGCTCGTGGGTCTTTTGCTCCTACAAAGTGTTTCCAGTATGATCATGAAGCAGTTTAATGAAGTCCTTGCCCAAAATGTTATTTTAACCTTCTTTTTAATGATGCTCATGGGCACTGGAGGAAACGCAGGGAATCAATCAGCAACTTTGGTAATTCGTGGTCTTGCGACCGGTGAAATTGGGCGTAAAAAGCATATGTTGGTGTTTCTTCGAGAGTCGATGCTGAGTATTTTTATTGCAGGGCTTCTGGGGACTATTAGTTTTGCGCGTGTATGGTTGATGCATGGCGATTTGGCAGCAGCTTTTGCGATTAGCGTTTCGCTCGTGTGTATTGTCTGTACGTCTATGCTTTTGGGAACATTGATTCCATTAACATTACATCATTTTAAAATTGACCCAGCGCACTCAGCAGCTCCATTCTTGGCCACATTGATGGATGTGGTTGGAACTTTATTATATTGTACGATTTGTAGTTGGCTTTTAAGTTGATGCAGAGTGCATAGACAGAACATTAAAATCTGATGTAGGGTGTTGCTACATATAATTTGTTAAATAAGGAATAAAACACCATGAAACACCGTATTATTTTCAGTGTATATGCGGCCGCTATTATGTTTGCCGTGGGATGTGGTAAAAAACAAGAAACAGCAACCGAAGCGGTTGACCTTACCGAAAAAAAGAAAGAAATGACCGCCTCAATTTTTACTGCGGTGAATAAGCGGCAGTATGAGCGTGCGCAAGAGCAGCTTATGGCATTTGTTGATTTGTTTCCTGGCGATACCGAGATTGCTTCATTTAAATTAATGATCGCTGATGTTAATTATGAGCGTGGTCATTATGCAGAAGCGTTTGAAGCTTACAAGCATTTTAGAGAATACTATCCAGCTGATCAGCGGGCAGAATATGCGTTATATAAATCTGCTCATGCAAAGTTTAATCAAGCACATCATGCTGCGTGTGACTCAACACCGATAGAAGAAACACGCGCGTTGTGCCGTGAATATTTAAGTCATGCCGAGTATGTGCAGTATAGAGTTCAGATTGAAGATTTGGCTCGTACGTGTGAAAAAAATCTTCTTGATAAGGAGCTGTACGTGGTGAATAGTTATTTAGCACAGCAACGGTTTGCGTCTGCCCGCCATAGACTGCAATATGTGTCTGAGCAATTTGATCTTGAAGAGCAGGGAAAAGATCATGTTCTCTTTTATCAGGCAAAACTTGCCAAGGCTGAAAATAATCAAACTGAACTGGCGCGGTTGATTGACGATTTACATGAATTGTATCCGCAATCTCCGGTAACACCTATGGCTGATCGTTTGATGGGTAATCGCGGATTATTTAGTTGATTTTTTGCGTTTCTGATTTGTTTGATTAATCTTTTGTCTGAGGGATTCAACCTTTTGATAATACGAGTCGTCGCCGGTAGATTCTTCAGGTTTTTCAAGGTCTAGTTTTTCAAGTTCAGCAAATTGCGTGTTGCGTGTGCGCAAGTACTCTTGTGTTTGCAGAATTGCATCCAGGCCGAATAATTCGGATGGGTTTGAGGTAAATGTTGGCTGTTGATTTGAATCAGGAAGTGGAAAGTAATCTTCTCGTGCTTGTTCTGCATTATGGAACGATGAGATTCGCTGGAAGCTAAATCCGGCATGTTTTTGTTTGAATAATGCAAAAAGCAGTGCGCCATATCCGATGCCAAGTGTCGCAGCAACTCCCGCATTAATTGCTCGGCGAGATTCTTGTTTATTAAAATAAGTGACGAGTGCTCCTGCAGCTGCAAGTGCAACGCCGCTGACGGCTGCGTAAATAGCAGCCTTTTTAGTTTGATGGGAGCGGTATTTTTTGTAACTTTGCATGCTGCTTGCAATGCGCATGATTGCTTGTTCGACATAGCGATCAAAAATGCGAGGCGAGAGTGCAGTGACTGTTGTAGGATGAATAAGAATGGCACTGGTATTATTAAAGACACAGAGTTTTATGTCTATGTGTTTTGTGGTTGTATCGTTAGCAAAAAACAATAATGGCTGATCAATTTGGTATTGCTCGCTGAGTGTAGTAATAAGCTTGGTGAGGAGGGGGCAGTGCTCTGCGGTGAGAGCCGTAATAGGCTGCGTGTAGGGAAGTGTTGCCATCGAAAAAATATCTCGGAATAGTTTTTCGGATGCGGTAGCAGGGTAAAAGGTGTAATCAGCAGGGAGTGACTGTTGGTATTGTTCAATTTCTGTTGCATATTGAGGAAGCGCTGGATTAGCGCTAATCAGTGTTGAAACACAGACGATAAAAGAGATGAGCGGTAGGAACATATATTTTTCTCCGAAATCATGACATATATAATTGTGGGGGGAGGGTGCTTCCCCTTTGTATACTATAATTTTACCTGCTTTTACTATTGTTTAAGCATTGATTTTTTTCATCAAGAATAATTACTTTATATGATGAAGTGCCAATAGGATACAGTGTGTTGCAGTAAAAGGAAGTACATGCAATCACGTAAACAATTAGGAAATAGAGGCGAGTTACTTGCAGCAGAGTATTTAACTGCCCAAGGATTCCAGCTGGTTACTTTTAATTTTGCCATCCATGATGTGGGCGAAATTGATCTTATTTTTCGCCACAAAGAATTTCTTATTTGTGTTGAAGTAAAAACCCGGGTTAGTTTGGCAGTACCGTTTACGCATTTAGTGCCTTGGAGTAAGCAACAAAAAATTATACGAACTGCTCAGCGTTATGTGCAGCGGTATCATCTCCATAACCTTGTCGTTCGATTTGATGTAGTATTTGTTGATATGAGTTTGGGAGTCCCGGTGATTACGCATATTCCGAATGCATTTATGCGTTGAGTGGCTTTTGGGGGGTGGATTACACCGAAGTATTTAGGCCATAAAATTGAATACGTTGTCGCACCAGAACTACCCTGTCCGCTCAGACATACGGTTTTGGCGTTGCCAAAATCCGAACTCGCTCTGCAGGGTGATCTGGCTGCTTACGTGATTTACAAATTTGATAAGAGAAGACAGCCGATTTGATAAGAGAAGACAGCCGAAGTCCCCCCTTCACTAAAGTTTCGGCGGGCTGGCTGGCCTTAAACCGCCTGTCAGCCGTAGCTTTAGCGTAGGCTGAAGGACTCGGCGAGGGAGCGTTCCTCGAGGCGAGAGATTTGTAAAATATGTATTAGTTTAAAAACTTACTAGCTCTTTTGCATCCAAACATACAACGGGATACCACTCAGAACAAACAGGGATGAGGCGAGCAGCGTCTGAGCTGACGCGCTTGCAATAATCCATACACAAAATGCTGTTGCTACCGTGCATAAAGCTGTATTAAGGAGAGGACGTGTACGCTCTTTTAAAAGGAGTACCCAGTACGCAAGACAGCAGCTGAGATAAATAAACAAAAACGCAACGACCGATAAGTCGATAATGGTTGCCACTTGCTCATGGAGGCTTTTGCTGCTCAGCAGTGCAAGAATTGGCGTAATACCAATGCCACTGACAATCAGTCCCCAAAATGGCGCACCTTCAGCAGTTTCTCGATTGAAGAATGCGGGGAATAATTTTGCTTTGCCAAGTCCAAATGCAATTTGGCCGCTGGTCAGAGTCCAGGCATTGAGCGTGCTCAGGCATACGATTGATGAAATGATTGAAATGATAATATGCCAGCTTCCGCCAAATACCGTTTGCGCAGCGTCAACGTACGGAGCGGCTGAGGTGGCAAGGAGCCCGCTGGGCACAGCGCCCATAATGCTGACGCTATTGAATAAATACAGCAGCGCGACACAGCTGGTGCCAGTGATGAGTGCGAGTGGAATAGTTTTACCGGGATTGTGCACCAGGCCAGCTGGCGCAGTTGCTGACTCAAGACCAATAAAACCCCAGAAGGTAAAGAGTACAATTTTACTAATGATGGCAAACAGCGAGAGTTGCTGTACTGTAGGGCTAACGGCAACATTGAGACTGCTGTAATGTGGCAGGATCAGTGCAGGAAGCAGCAAGAGCGGAATGAATTTGAGAATAGTGAGGAAAAATTCTGCTTTCCCAATG
>JBIKTS010000086.1:0-3914 GCA_044347985.1 Candidatus Babeliales bacterium | reverse complement strand
CAATGATGTGCGCGTTGCGTAGATTGAGTGCTGTTACTGCTATGAGCAGCGCAAGTTGCAGTGCGAAATAACTGTACGGTGACTCAAGGCCGATTACTGGCTTGAGGTACCCAACACAGGCGGCAAATACAACCGTGGTGCTGACCCACGAAATCAGCCAGTACGTCCATCCGACAAAAAATGCAGGCATGTTGCCAAATACTTTTTGAACGTAGATGTGCGGGCCGCCCGTTTCTGGGAATTTTTGGCAGAGTTGACCAAAAACATACGCAAGCGCAATAGCCCCACATCCAGCAATAAGCCAGCCTAGAAATGTATATAGTCCAAATGGTGCAAGGGTGGTCGGAAGAATAAAGACGCCAGAACTAATTTGGCTGCCGGTGACGAGCGCAAAGACGGGCCAAAATCCAAGTTTTTTTGCGGTGTTTTGTGTGCTCATGAAGTTGTTTCCTGTTGTCTATAGTTGCTGTTGAGTTTGGCAAGCATTAAATAGAAAGAATTGACTTGCTTTTGGAGCCCACCACTCTTAGTGTGGGAGAGATGAGTAGTGGTGTCAAGGAATTATGCCGCGTCTATTCTTTGCCGGCATCGGGGACATATTTTAAAATGTCGCCCGGTTGGCACTCAAGATAGTTACAAATACTTTCCAATGTTGAAAAACGTATTGCTTTCGCTTTACCTGTCTTGAGAATAGAGAGGTTTGCCATAGTTATTCCAATGTTATCAGAGAGAGTTTGGAGCCTTATTTTTTTTTGGGCGAGCACTGCATCAAGAGATACGATAATGGCCATATACAATACTCTTTCTTACTATACGGTTAATTGTTGTTCATCACTCAGCTTGCTTGCTTCACTCATAATGAGTGAGAGGAGCAGTATAATGCTTGCATGCCATAAAACGGAAACATTTGTTGAACCAAATGAAACAACTACGTAGCGATTGCCAGGCAGATTTGAAATTGTTGCACAGGCTACCAGTAATGTATCGATGAGCGGATGAATGATGAGTGCATCAATAAAAAATACCATACTGAGGTATTGAAAGAGGCTTGCTGTGTATGAAGAAAAGAATTCACCATCTTTGTATTTCTTAAAAAGGCAGTGGAGAATCACGAGGCTGACAACGAGTGATGCCATGTTGAGAATATCAGCGCTAAAACATAATAGGTAATGCATCCCAGTCCAGGCTAGCTTTTGGAGGTTGATGCTTTCTGCTGGGGTGTGAATAGTTCGGTAGGCGTGTGTAAACATATTGCCGGGAAGCGGGAGATTTGCGATGAGGCGGATGATCCAGCTTGAGCCATTCCAGCCGATACTGGTTGAGCAGTAGCGTGCTTGCACCAAAATCCATTCCATAAGAAGTGTGAGTGGAGCTGCAATTAATAGTACGGTGGTGCTCTGAAAGAGATATGTGCTGAGTTTTTTAATACTGATCATGCTTTGTCCTTTATATAAGAGTGTACGATGGTGCGATATGGTGTGATATGGTAATGATTTACATATTGATTGTCAATAAATAAATATTGATATTCAATATGCCTCAACTAGTGGTGCAAGAGTTGTTGAGAGAAGTAAAAGCAAAGCAATGCAAGCATCAGATCGTTGTATTGCGCAATAAAAGCGCATTGAATATTGAAGTATTTCTTGTTTTTAGTTTTCAAAATTTGACTTTTATTGAGATCGGCATAGACTTTGACCTGCGTATGCACTGATATACGCGTGCCGTGTTGATAGTAATAAAGGTTTGGGGGAAACCAGAGTTTCATTATTAAAAAAGGAATATCCAATGCAGCCAGATACACGAGAGCTTCTTCACAACATTGAAATGACGTTGTTGTACGATGCAACCGACGTTGATACAGAAGCTGATACACAATACGCCGAAGAAATAAAAAAACTATTTGATGCAATTAAATCTGTTCATTGTATTTTTGTTCATTCTAAAGAACATACCCAGTGGGCCAAAGGTGCCGCATTTCACTGGAATGATACACTGGCCGATCTTGCGCCGAGTGTGACTGTTTCAAGTTCTGATGTGCTGGTTACTGGCACCGATGCAGAGATTTTACAGACGCTTACCGATTTTCATAATTATTATCAATCAGAAGCAGCTGATCGGACATTTGTAGTGACGCCCGGTTGGTGGGAAAGCCAAGCGGTAATCAGAGCCAATAAAGAAGGCATTTTGCCGTATCAGCAATTGTTTTGTCTCTCGGGTATTCCAAGCCCAATTTTGCAATCGGTTATTGGTCAGCCGCAAGAGGAGTATCTCCTTGGCGGCGTGTATAACATGCTAATGCCCTCAGAACATTATATTAATTCTATTATGGGTGTGCGGCCGGATGCTAAAAAAGTCTGTATTGTGTACGATCCTGAAACTGCTGACCTGGTATTGCGTATGAATATGGCGGTGCAAATACTTGAACTGAAAACAGTCTTTGCCGAGAAAAACATTGAAGTTGTTCTGCATCATTGGAATTCAACCAATATTTATGTACAGGAGCTGTCCAAGGTTGCAGCTGGTGTTGATAGCATTATTACTTTTGTGTGCGCATCGGAGCTCGATTCGGTTGCTGACGGTGCAGCGCTTGGTGCCGGTGTGTATGGCGCAACGTTTGGTATTCCTCTTGCAAAATTAATTTTTGAGTATTTGTTTGAGCCTATTCAGATGCTGGAACATAGTATGGGCTGGATGCTGTACCGCATTCCCGCGCAATCAGCTATGCGCTTTAATGAAAGTGCTTTTGAATCGCAGGGGCTTGTTTTGACGGCAGATCGACTGGAGTTACTTCGTATGAAATCTGCTTGTGATGCAAATTGTATTGAGCTGTAAACCTGAGAAAGGGTGCTACGATGCCTGTATCTAAACCTCCCGTATGTAAAGTGTACATCTTGGGCTACGCGACACGCCTTCCACATAGGGTAGTTGCTATGGAGATACTGAAACTATTTCAGAGTATTGCTGATTTGCGGCCGGGAGAAGCGTACCAGCCGCAATGGATGCTGCTGCCGGATGAAAATCGCGAAACGCTTAAAGAGACCCTGAGTAATGCGCAGTGTAATTGGGTGGTGACTATTGGCCGCGATATAACACTGGCGGTTCATGATCTGTATAAAGAGATTACTCCATTCCCGGCTACTTTTTTGGGGTTGCCAAATAATGAGGCTCTTGATCTGGGGATTATTAATTCGTTTGAGCGGCCAGGTGGCTGGATGTCTGGGGTGCGGGGGCTTGATATCACCCCAAAGCCTCTTTCATATGAAGGGTCTCAAGAACGTTGGCGTTTTTTGTTGCCGGTTTCTTCTAAGATATTAATTCCGTATGATTTGGCAGCATGGGGCGAGGAAGATTCAGCAGCGTTGAAAGAATCGGTTGACGGCGCGGCAGCTGATTTAATTCGTGTGGGGTTTACTCCTATTGTGCAGCAAGTGACAAGCAAAAAGGAGATGCTTGCCTGTGTGAGCCAGCATATTGCAGAGTGTTATCTGGTTTCAAGTGGCTGGCTACCTGCTGACTGGGAGTCAACATTAACAGAACGATGCGCTCTGGCGTACCCAAAACGTATGGTGATTAGTAGTAATGGAGATGATGGGTTTAAGAATGGGGCTTCGTTTGCGATAAGAATTAAAAAAAAGTCGACAGTTAGTTTTGATGTTGTACAGATGGTGCGGCAAGGGTGGTATGAGCGAATAGTGCCAGGGCGGCAACCGGTAAAAACGATCCCATTTTCTGTTGATGAGCCACGGGAAATTGTGGTAAATCTTTTCATGCTTCCCGCGCTTCCCATCAAAGTTTTTGAAGAAATGAAAAATAATCCTGATATTGTAATTGAGAGTGAGTGGGTGGCATCGGTTGAAAAATTTAAAAAACTCCGCAAGGAGGTAATATTGTAATAGCAAAGGAGTATGATATGA
>JBIKTS010000012.1:0-12625 GCA_044347985.1 Candidatus Babeliales bacterium | reverse complement strand
TCCGATCTCTTAATAAAGAATTTGCAAAAGCAATTGCAGCGGCAGAAGCGCGTGAAAAAGAGCAGCAGGCAGCTGTAGCTGCCTAAGCACACGCTGGTTGCGTTGTGTGTTTTTATTTTAATCTAAGACAGTTGGGTTGGTACATTTTTATTTTGGTAGAGAAGTGATAATATCATGTTGGTAAGCCAAATGTAATGTAAAACTTTAGATTTATTTATGCACTTTGCTTTACTATATTAATGTTATATGTCATTGATGTGCGATCATTTTGTAGCAAAGAGAGTATTATGAAAGCAATTATAAAAAACGTAGCGTGTGTTTTGGTCGCCTGCCTGACGCCTTCTGTAGTTGAGTGTGCAGTATTTGCAACACCAAGTTGGATGCATACGGTGAGCCGTAATCTTGAAGGGCGATCTCTGACGGCAAAATCGGCTGAAGAGTTTAAAAAGAAACAACTTGTAGCCGCAGCAGCAGAGAAAAAAGTTGTTCCACTTGCAGCAACGGGGACAGCAATCCCTGCGATTTTGACTGCTGTGTTTGCAAACATGGCAAAGTATGATAGTCGAAGAGGACGGAATCGAGAGATGGGGTGGGGGTTAGGTTTGACTGGACTTTCTGCATCTGCAACAGCGGGGTATGCAGCAAATATTCCCGGTGCAGTGAAAAGAAAAAAAATGCATGAGCTGCATGCCAAACATGCCGATTTACTCTATGCGCTACTTCAAGATCCTGAATTTAAAAAGAAAATGGGCGTGAAAAATTGGGAAACTGTTCGGCGTCGTCGTAAAAAAGCAGAAGCGGTAGGACTTACCGTGCAAACAGTTGGCTCAATCTTGGGAATTATTCTGCCATTTTTTGTTGCTAGATGGAGCGATAAGAATGGGTACCAAGCAGCTAACGATGTTGCCATATCAGGCATATTTACCCTCCCTGTTCTTATTGGTCTTGGCGCAAAACCGCTGATCACTCGTTTGATGCGTAAAAAAGGTGGGGTTGAGCGACTTAATAAAGAATTTGCAAAAGCTATTGCAGCGGCAGAAGCGCGTGAAAAAGAGCAGCAGGCAGCTACAGTTGCTTAAGCACCCGTTGGTTGCGTTGTGTGTTTTTATTTTAATCTAAGTCAGTTGGTCCAACACAACCATTCGGAGCCAGATCAGGACAAAAATACCAAAAATTTAGTTCAGGATTGCGGGTGATAAGATGTTTGATAAGTCCATCGAGCTCAAGATATTCATCTGGATATCCATACGCATTTGACATTGAAGTAACATTAAACGCTTCACAGAGCATTTCTTTAAAGAGCTTGAATAAAGTAGTTTCATGTGCTGAACGTAAATCAGGCACTTTTACCAGAACGCTCGTGGTTGCTCGATAAATAAACGCTAAACATAATTTGATCAGATGCGCGAACAGCGCTTTGTCTTCACCATCTAATGCGACCTTTGCTGATCTGTAGTGTATTGCTGCATTAGCAAGAATCGCTTTGGTTATGTGGTAAAAAACAATTTCGTTTCGCTCAATAATGGGCACTGGATGTTTTCTATCTCGGTCTTTTCTGTTATACCCAGTAGTGCGCCAACTTTCTGTATGGGTATTCCATATGTCTGTAACGCATCCAATATTAGTTTTCTTTTGAAGTACTGTTGGACCTTTGTGTCGATTGATTTGACTGTTTAAATGGACAATTCCAAGAAGATCTTTGATAAATTGTGCCGCTTCGCGTTCTTGTGCTTCGCGTTCTTTATCTGGCTCATATAATCCATCTGGTTCATATCCGCAATCGCTCTCTTCATCACTGTCGTCGTCAGTGTACGGCGGTGTAGTGCCCTCAGAAGTAGTGTCCTCAGAATCTGGTTCGATACATTCTTCGCAATCATACGGCTTTGCTCTGTCTGCGTCGCTATCTGCTGCGTAACTACTGACTGAATGCATACTTAAAAGTGCTGCAGTTATATATATAATTATCATAAAGAGTCCCTCGATAAAGTGCTGCTGTTGGGGGACATGAGTACGATTTATTGGTGTGATTGTGCAAAGGCAATAACACCTACTTTATTTTTACGTGGTTTGACTGTGCCTGCAACAATCGCGTCATGACATGCCTGCGAGCAGGTGTAATCAAATTTTTCTCTGCATGGCATACAGGCAACAAATTGCACATTACATTGTGTGTTCATGCAGTTAGTGTACGTGTCGGCTGGCTTTTGGCATACGTCGCAATCAGTAAGCACGTCGTTATTTACTGGCAGCGCGATGCGGTCATCAAAGACGTAATTTTTGCCGCGGAAAAATCCATCAGGATATTTTTCTACATAGCGACAGATACCACCATCGATTTGATACACTTTTTTTGCTACTTTTTTTACGTTGAGAAGAGCTGTTGCTCGCTCGCAGCGTACTCCGCCGGTGCAATACATGAGTACTTCTTTGTCTTTAAAAGACTCTAAATTGTCTTCAATATATTGGGGAAAATCACGAAATGTTTTGAGTGGTGGAATAATGGCGCCGGTAAATTTTCCGATACGTGATTCATAATCATTGCGGGTATCAAGAATAACGAGCTCTTTGTTGGTTGCGATCAGTTGATGTGTCTCTTCTGGCGTCAAATGCACTCCAGTGTCTTTGACGGTCAGCGCTTCTGGTGCAATGCCCATGCCGACGATTTCTTTTTTTACTTTTACCATCAGCCGTGGAAAGTCATCAGCAGAACCAGCGCTTTCTTTAATGTCAGTGCCTTGAAAGAGCGGATGCGCTAAGAATACTTTTGTAAACTCTGCAATTTCTTCAGGCATGCCGCCCAGCGTACCATTGATACCTTCTGTACTAATCAGGATGCGGCCTTTGAGATGAAGCTTTGTACAGAGGAGACGAATCCATGCCATGATTTCATGGGGATTTTCGATAGTTACATATTTATAGTAAAGAATTATAATGCCGTTCATAAAAACATTCCTGAAAACAAAAAATAAATAATTCTTTGAAAGTATAACGAAAAGTATGACGCTTTGCGACGGCTGTTTATTATGTGGTGATGTATGGATCAAAAACTCAGTAATTTTATACAAACAATTAAAACGTATTATGCCGCTCATAAGCGTATCTTTGCGTGGCGTGATGTAGAAAACCCTTATTATGTGTTTATTTCGGAGGTTATGCTTCAGCAAACACAAACACAACGGGTGATTACAAAGTTTGAACAATTTATTACAGCGTTTCCCACCTTTGATGCACTTGCTGCAGCGCCATTGTTTGCGGTGCTGCAAGTATGGCAGGGGCTTGGATATAATCGGCGCGCTAAATTTTTGCAGCAAGCCGCTCAAGAAATAGTACATACGTATCACGGCATTGTGCCTCGCGATCATGCGCTTTTGAATGCGTTGCCAGGTATTGGCAAAGCAACTGCCTCATCAATTTTGGCGTTTGCATATAATGAGCCCACAGTATTTATCGAAACCAATATTCGTGCGGTGTATATTCACTTCTTTTTTAAGGACGTAGTTGATGTGCATGACCGTGATCTAGAGCCATTAATTAGATCAACGCTTGATCATGAAAATCCTCGGCAATGGTATTATGCGCTTATGGACTACGGAGTTATGCTTAAAAAAGAACACCGCAATCCAAGTCGGCAAAGCAAACATCATTCAGTTCAATCTCGTTTTGAAGGATCAGATCGCCAGGTTCGTGGGAGTATTATACGAGTGCTGGCAGCAGTGTCTGTGCCGCGATCTGCAGATGATTTACGTGAAATAGTGTCTGCTGATATTAAGCGGGAAGTGGGCATTGTCTTATTTGAGTCATTATTGAATCAATTGGCTGACGAGCGGCTTATTCTAGTTCACGGCAATGGTGCGGTATCTTTGGCGAGTTCCGCTTATTGAGCTCTTGGTTTAGTCAGTCGTTTGGGGCTCGCAGTTGTCACACTTGAGCGCACAAATCCTTCTGAAGTAACATTTTTTCTCGTGACCTTCTTTCTGCTTTGATCACTGACCTGACGTAATTTTATTGGTGTGCTGATAACAGTTCCCGCGCTATCAACAAGCGTAAATTGATTTTCTCCGTTGGTCGTGTGTGCTATGGCGTATTTACCATTACCTGATAATGTTTTAAGGGTGATTGCATTGAAGAAATCATCATACTGCCCAGAGATTTGATATTCGTTAGTCGTTTCTATAATTGAAGCATTCCCATATTTTGCAAACCCGGGATGATCAGGATCTGGTTCTTGGCGCAGCATAATGACTGGCCGTGGAGCAAGTAATGAATGTTTACCGCTGTCGGTCATGTCGCCAACCAGTGATTGAATAGTGTTATTAATAGAGACAACTGCAGGCTCTGTGTAGTTTGTTCGCGCAAATAATACATTGCCGCCACCTCTAATAAGCGTATTCTTCTTTTTATCCATAGTAAGTCGGTAGCGGGTGCGTCCCATGTGTGGCCCAACTGCAAGCAGTGATGCTTGCGCATCATCGCCATCAGTAACGTTTTGATGCCATAAAGTTCCGCCCAGTAAGTTGAGTGTAATATTTCCGGTGTTATAGAGAGATTGTATTAGCCATGGGTCAGTAGACTCGGTGCCGTTAATAATACCTTCTTTATTAACAGTACCAACGCCAAACCCGACAAATGCCCCACGTCCTATATAAAATTCAGGATTACTGCCGGTGAGCGTTAAGGTAAAATCTACCTGTGCAGGACGGGGAACGAATGGATTTTCCACATCGCCGTATCGCTCATGCGCTGAGTTGTTTGGATAGTTATCAGGATCAAGGTTATTACTTCCTCCATCCAAAATATTACCAATTTGCAGTCCACCGCCTGAAATGGTACTTGTGCCCATAAGCCATTTGCTATTATCGGTGAGTTTGATTTCAATGTCAGTTACGTGTGATGTGTAATCAGCTTCAATACCAACGAGGGCAGAGCGGAGTATTTTTGCTTGTGCATTTCCTGAAAATTCTAATATTCCGCATCCAAGAATTTTGGAGCGGACTAAATCAGGACCGCTGAGCGCATCGGTAAATCCACTGATGTCATAATTTTCAATCCCTTGGAAAATAAGCTCTGCTTCATCTTTAAATGCAATGGTGAGCGCGTAGTCACGATTACTTTGTGTGGTATAGGGGAGCCGAAGTCGAGTGTTTGGTTCAAAAATGAGTTTTGCTTTTCCTGCAAATGTTATTCTTTGGCCGTTTACAACGAGTCCTTGAGCAAATGCACTTAAATCAAATTCTGTTTCACTTGCAATGGTAATAGTGCGCTCGACGGGAGCGTAGAATGTAATTTCATGGTGGCCGCGACGTGATGCTGGTACCGCAGGTATGCAGCGTGTTGCGTTTTCTTCATCATATCCAAAGTTGCTTGTTGGTCGAAGAAAATTTGGTCCAGAAATGATAATATCGCTATTGAGAGTAATTACACAATTGCCTTCTGGGGTAATTTCTGTCGCGCCAAGAAGCGAAAGCGAGCGCTTTGAGTCTTTTGTGTAATTTCCATTTCCGAGTGCAACGAGTGCATCTTTGATGTAGACGCGCGAGTATACTTCATCTTTTGCCACATCTGCCCCAAGAATTTCTTTGATGCTTGTACGCACGAGAGCATTTGCTTCTGTTGAGATTGAACTGTTTTTTAGATATGTTGCCGAGCCATTTTCAACTGTTTGTTGTTGGCCGGTAACTGTTGTTGTGTCACCTGATGTAACAGTACTGGTCATATATCCTTCAGTAATTGTCAGTGTGGGGCTGCTGCTGGTGCCTTGAAAGGGAGGAGTAAAAACATTTCCTGTAGTTCTGAGTAACGGTTCAAGATCACGTAAAATTTCGGTAAACAGAGTATAGGTTGCTGTGTGATTACGAAATGAGGAACCAACTGCGGCATAATCGTAGAACGTTGTATATTCATGCTCTGCAAGATAATTAGTAAGTGTGATGCGCACATCATCAAAGTTGCTGTTGATGAAAAAAAGCATTCCTGCTGCAGCGACGGCAGAAAAAGGAGTTACTGCGCCGGTGGTTACTTGTTCTGTCAGTATATGTATGGTGTCAGCTTTTGCTGCCGCTTCAAGGGCTTTTAGCTCATCAAGAGTGGGGGCATCTTCTGGCTCTAGATCGGGCCATCCTATAGTTACCGGAGTTTCTGCAAAAAGACGACTGAGCATAACGCCGGTATATGTTTCAAGTCCCCGACTTATGTTTTCTAGAATTTCAGTTTCTCGTATTATAAAATTGCGATACGGAGCAAAATCAGCATTTTTAGAGTATTCAATAATACTAGCGGAATCATCTCGTATGGATTCGAGTCGACCATCACTTGCAAAAAAGATGAATTCAGTAGCAGCAAGTTGTGCATCCATAAACAATGCTTCTTTGGTTATTTGAGAAAGTGGAGCAAGGGTGCTCGTGAGGAGTGCCGTGATACTTTCATCATATCCATAGAGGTTATCTGTAGTGAAAATGAGATATGTTTTAAGTGAGCCACTCGCGAACTCAAGACTGGCAGTAATGTAGTTAACGTACTCATTTGAGTAACGGTTATTACTTTGTCTAAATTGTAGAAAATCATGCGCAAGTAATCCATCAAAGAGTGCCTGTGTCTCGGTTGTTTTTTCTCGGTATGATAATGGCGCAGTTGCAATTGTATTGAATTTCTGCTGTGTGAAGCTGTGTATTGAAAACATCGAGATTATATGTGTGAAGCTCTCTCAGGTTTGCAGATGCGCTTTTAAAATTAAAATATTGTATCGTATTGGGCGTAGATCCATCTTCAATAGTATATTCTGCAATAACTAATACATCTGTGTCTGACAGTGTAGTTTCTAAAGGGTTTTGCATTCCAATACGTACATGCCCGTTATCGTATGTAAACCATATTTTCAAATCATTTTGTTGAGCAGGCCCAAATCGATCAACTGAACCAATGTAGGGCTGACTATATAAAAGTGTATTATCTTTATAAAAAGTAACATCGTAGTATGTGTTATAGAGCGGTAGCGCTATACTTGGGCCATCGCTTGCCGTTTCGTGTTTCAGTAAAGATATAGTGTATGTTGCAGTTCCATCAGTAGTGGGTTCTGGTGCCAGTCCGATAATCAGCTCATTTCCTGAACTCATAAATAATGAAAAAATACATGCACCTTTGCCTGGTGTATCAAACACCCAGCTGGTTGTATTCCATTCAGTAAATTCAGCAGGGAGCGTCGTTTGTGAATCTTGTGTCATTCCAAGAGGCGCGGTAAAGCGGAGGTACTCTTCGCACAGTGTTTTGCTTTGTTGAGTAAATGCTTCTATTGTGGGGAATTCTGTGAGCAGCTGCTCGTAGAGAGTCTCACCTGTATACTCAGCTATTGTATCATTAAAGGTGTTGTGTAATGTGTCAAATTCTTCTTGGAGTTCTATTGCACGATTGCGCACTCCAAGTTCTTCGCTAAAAGGAGAAATTGAAGTTGTTTCGGTGCGCCCTTTTTTTGTTATAAATTCTACGCAGCCCGCTATTGTGCCGGGCAGAAACGGGAATAATTCAAGCTCATTTCCTTCAAGGTCTGATTCTGCCCGCCAGAGGCCTGTGGCTTGATTGTAAATCCAATTTTCATTAGTAGTCATATTTCTACAGGCAGGGATTTCGGTGTCACCTTCATATGCAATGCTCGGATTCCAGTTGCTATCTGTGGTTATATTATGCCATAGCACTTGTTCCTTGCCTGGTGGCCCACTGACTATAGTGGTCCATAGTTCATTGTCGGTAATATTTTTCCAGACCCATTTTTCTTCGTCTGCATCAAATACTGTTTTCCACTCAGTATTAGTAACGGTGTTTGTCCACGTGAATGTGTCTATATCAAAACTAAAAACACAATCAGTATTCTTAAGAGCCCATGTATCAGCGGTGCTGTTATAGCGCCAGTGGAAGAAGCTCCCTACGTGAGCCCATATGTTTAAGGTGTATAGATGATAAATTTTTTCTCCAGTCCCAGCGCCATTACTGATATTTGTATACCAATTATATCCGGTGCCGGCATATTCCCATTTTTCTCCGAATGTTGTTTCAAAATCTGCGGTATACCCATAGCGAGCACCTTTGCCTACGTGGGCACTGAGAGGGGGAATAGTAAGATCAAAAGAGTCATCGGTATGAAATTTAAATATATAACCGTCGCTGGTTAAAGTGTATTCACCCTCAGGGCTGGTGAGGGGGAGTACGTGAGTTTGTAGCTCATCATAAAGCAGTAAAAGAGTATTGATATGATGAGCAAAAAGGGGAGGCCCGAGAGGAGGAAAGGAGCGTGAAGGGAGCGTGCCGCCATCATGAACCCATATCTGCGTATCGGTGTTAAAGGACCAGGTTTCATTAGTTGCCATATTTTGCCAGACGCTTTCTGCTGCGATTGATCCGGGTGCTGTATAGCGCCATTCAATACCTGCTGGTTCTTCAAGCCATACATCGTCATATACATGGCGCCACCTGTTAGGCTCAACTCCATCGCCAATAAGAGTCACTGTTTCCAGAGTAGGATTAAGCTGCCACACTTCATCGGTGCCGCTACGGGTCCATTGTAAAAGTTCCTGATTAAGCTGCCATACCGTTGAGCGTGTTATATTGGTCCAGGTATCATCGGTAGCGTTGTACCCCCATTTTTCAACAAAGGTGTCCAGAGAGCCTGCGTAAAGAGAGTGCATCCAATAATGCTCAAAGCCTTCAGCTTCAGGTATATATTGTAGCGACCATCGGTCATTTGTTTTTGTTTGATTGAAGACCCATCCATCGTCTCGCGGTAGCTTTTTAGCATTTGCTTTTTCAGGATGTACCCATATAAGATTGTTTCCTACAATAAACCATTCGCGCATAATAGTGTCATAGCTCCAAGTAGTCTCGCCCATTTGCCAAAAAAAGCTTCCCAAGCTGATATATGGAGGGAGAAACAACTCTGCTACCCAGCTAATTCCTGTTGCTGTATCAACGCACTTTACTGGTCCAGTAAGCCCTTCATAACTTAATGGAGTGTTTGGGTTGTATGTGTATGTTTTTGTTCCGTCAACGCCTGTTGCACCAGTTTCGGTGGCCTCCCAGGCGATTGTAGCGGTGCAGGATGGGGTGGTGTGAATTATAAAAAAAAGAACAACGCAGAGTCTTATAATAAAATTCATAACGGTTCCTGTAGTATTAGTTTGATAGAGTATGTTGTCTGTATTGCCAGGCAGTATGTGCAGTATGCGGCTCTTTTTGTCGATCGTTTACTGGAATTAGTTTTTGATTCACGCAAAACTTTTGTTTATTGGCATTGTCAATTCTTTATAAAACCATTGAATCGTAGATTTTTATTGTACTAGCATGCTCTTTCATTTGGTCACCATGCTGCTAAAAGAAAGAGCACTATGAAAAAGTCACCGCTATTGTTACTGCTCAGTGTTTGTACGTCGATTTTGTCTACACACAGCGATTATGCTGTCGTTGAGCAAGAGGATTCTTTACTTTTACATACAGCGACAAAAAATTTATTTGAAAAGAGTTCGTTATTTTTATCAAGTACCGATATTGATGTGTTGTTATCGGGACGCATACGGTATGAGACGTTTAATTTTACTTCGCCACTTGTATTCCGTTCTGATTATTTTGATAAGTACACGTTCCAGCGCGCAAAATTTAATATTGATGTTGAAAGCAATTTTGGGCGTCGCACGTATGGAGAGTCTGCAGTTACCGCTCGTATACGCATGACTGCTTTTAACGTGATTGATAACTATGATGTGTACACGCCGATCGTATTAGAACCGATTGCATTTCATTCGAAAAATTATATTCGTAAAAGTGAGCTCGGAGAGCATCACCACGACAGTACCGTGACATTTGCGTATCTTGAAGACGGGTATGTTGATATTAAGCTTGAAAAGTTTCTTCCTCTCAGTACAAAGACAGCGTTTCGCATTGGGTATTTTCCGTTTCTTGTGGGGCGTGGTATTGTTCTGGGTGACTATTATGGTGGCGCTGTTGATATGCTTGGATGGAAAGAAGAAGGAGATGTGGGCAACACAACACAGCGTTCACCTGGGTGCACTATAACATATGGAGATCCTGAACAGTATGCGCTGCAGGCATATTATTCAAAATGGAAGAGCCGCTCACATGGTCCGGATCATACGCGTAAAGAGTTGCGAGCGCGCCGTCTTGACCGTGAAGAATTTTTAAATGATCCAATTGCTATTCAGCGAGGGTATTCTGCAGATCGTGATTTATTTGCATTACGCGGGTTGATCTCATACAACTCAGGAGCTGATGGGTTTTCGGTATATGTGGAGCCGTATGTAGTGTACGTGAATGCTCCAGAGTTGAAAGTTGAATTTGAAGGTGATGCAAGTGCGCGATTGGGAACTGCCGGATGTATGCTTGATTGGCGGTATAATGGGTGGCGTATTAATGCAGAAGTTGGATTGCAGTTTGGCCGTCAAACAATGCATCCAATTGATCGCAATCATGTAGTAATTGATGATGCATATTATTCTGAAACGGCAACTACATATGATGGCGCTGTGGCCCAGGACTCAGTTACATCAGGTCGTCTTGATATTACTCGCGGTACACCAGCTGCATATCATAGCCATGTTATGCTTGGTGTTACCGCAACTGACCCTTCTTCTGCTGATTATGTTCATTCTGGTGAATTTTTGCCCTATCGGGCGTACTACGTGTCTGATGAATTAAATCATGTAAATGCACAGCGCTCACTTGATCAGCAAGGTGCTATGATTCGTCGTGGCGCGCCGACAAGTAGTACTGATACTCATATTGCAGGAACAATTCATCAATCAAAAAAATTAGACACAGATAATGCAACGGTTCCCGGAAATGATTCGCTGTATAGTCCGTATACTTTTAAATCGGGTATTGCGTATTACGATGATTTATTTACCGTGCAGCCTCATGGGGTACTGTTTAATGCACAAATTCCGTTTGGCGGCGCTACACGATTTAGAGATGCGTATACGCTTGATTTTCATGGTGCGATTGCGCTGCTTGATGTGTCATACACATTCCCTTCCCAAAAACTTACGTTTACTGGAGCGCTTGGCTATATCAGCGGAGATGATAATCCATTTAATACTGAAGTTGATAAGCGATACAACGGGTTTGTTCCGTTGCGTGATGCAAATTATGAAGGGCATAGTGTTAAATCATATGCGGTGCTTGCGGCGCGTAAAATTGCACGGCCAAGTAATTTTTCTGAGCGATTGCTGTATGCGCAGAACAATTTTGAAAGCTGTACAAACCTGCAGTATTTTGGTTTAGGAGCGGTTATTCGGCCACTTGCTGATAAGAATGAATTGATCCTTGAGACCAACTTACTGTATTTCTGGGAAGATGTTGCTCCGTTTATTTGGAATAAAAAAGCGGAGCGTGATTTTGATTCTGATGTGCTAAATGGTATTTGGTCAAAACTCCAAGAAGATTTACATTTTTCAGGGTATCAAACAACGATTCGTGCAAGCCAGCAGTTGGGACTTGAGTATAACGCAGTGCTGACTTGGCGACCAATTCCAAATATTGAACTTCGTGCATTATTTGCAACGTTTGTTCCGGGAAAATTATATAGAGACATCGATGGAACGCCAAACGCATATGCGATTCGTTTAGATGCTGACGGTGATGTGCATCTGGAGAGTTTAGGCGATACAGTGCCATTTGGTGGTATGGTGCGGTTGACATATTTCTTCTAAGGAGTGAGTGATGAAAAAGTTATACATTATTTCTGCAATACTAAGCGGTGTCGGAAGCATCTACAGCGGGGCTCCAGTTCTTCATAATGCTCAGACCGCTCTCTGGTATACCAATAGTTTTGGTGCTTCGGCGGAGGATCAATTTCCGGTTTTGCGTCCTGAGCTGTTTGCGGCAACGACCCAATCACCAGAATTGAAAAATTCACTGGGCATCGGTATGGAAGATGTTGATTTTTTATTGGGCGGTCGGGTTCGACAAGAAGGACAAATGTTTGATCGTCCGCTGACACTTCGTGATGATTATAATGATCGGTATGGTTTTGTACGGAGCAAACTCAATCTTGATTTTACTTCACAGTATGGCCGCCGTACGTTTGGTAAGCCGGCAGCACAAATGTTTTTGCGATTGACTGCATTTTCTATTTGGGATGACCCGTACCTCTACACACCGGTGTTGTCAGAAAAAGTTTATTTTCATGGAACAAACTTTTTGAAAAAAGCAGAGATCGATTCACACACCCATCGGGGAGTTGTACCGCTGATGTTTTTGGAAGAAGGATGGGTGAAAATTCATTTTGATACATTCCTTAAAGGAATTGATTATCCACTGTCACTGCAAGTTGGCTCATTCCCCTTTATCGTAGGTCGGGGAGTGAGTTTGGGCGATTATTTTGAGGGTGGTGTTGAAGCGTTTGGATTTGAGCGGCGCGGTGATATTGGTAACGCACCGCAAAAGCCAACCGGGTTGCTGGTAAGTATTGGTGTTGGGCAGCAGGGAATGCTTGAATTGTACTATTCAAAATGGCGCAAACGTTCACATGGCCCTGATGGGACGCGTGAAGAAGTAAAAGCAAAACGACTTGATCGTGATGAAACAGCAGATCCACGAACTATTGAGCGAGGAAATAATAGCGACAATG
>JBIKTS010000001.1:0-31075 GCA_044347985.1 Candidatus Babeliales bacterium | reverse complement strand
GCGCGACTTGGCTATAATGTGTATACGTTTGGTGAGAGTAAAAAATTGTATCTTGAGCCGTATGGTGTATTTTTAAATGCACCAGAATTGAAAGTTGAATTTGATGCCGATTCAGGCCTGCGTCAGGGAACTGTTGGTTGTATGACTGAGTATACGGCGGGCAATTGGAGCGTCAATTTTGAATGCGCGGTTCAATATGGCAAGCAGTATATGCATCCTATTGATCGCAACCATGTAGTTGTTGAAGATGCGTATTACACCCAAACCGCAACAACATTTAATGAAGATGGAGAGCCATCAGCATCTGCGGTTGCCGGGCGTCTTGATAAACAAATTGGTCAGCCGGTAAAATATCAAAGTCATGTGGTTCTTGGGTTTGTAAATCCTGAAAATGATGCGGAAGAATTTTTGCCGTATCGCGCATATTACGTATCTGATGAAATGCAGCATATTAATGCGTATCGTAGCACCGCAGAACAAGGAGGCGTAATTCGTAAGGCGGCTCCAACAAGCAGTACTGATACGCACATTGCGGGCGAAAAATATATAAGCCAAAAACATACTCCGGATGAGTCATTTACCAACGGTTCTTTGTATAGTCAGTATCAGTTTAAAACCGGTGTTACATATTTTGATACGTTGACTGGTATCACCGGCTCGACACCAAATGGACGCTTGTATAATGCAAACTTACCATTTGGCGCGCAGCGGCGATTTAGAGAGGGATATACGGTAACTAATATAGGCGCAATGGCATTGTGTGATGTGCGCTATAGTATGCCGTCAAGGCGTATGAACTTTTCAGCAGCGGTTGGCTACATTGGAGGGGACGAATATCCGTTTACTACCCAGGAAGTTGATAAAAAGACAAAGAGCTTTATGCCGCTGCGTGACTCTAATTATGTGGGCCGGTATGTAACATCATTTGTGATGCTGTATCCGCGTAAATTGCCGCGTCCAATGGAAATGTCTGACAACGATTTGTATGCACATAATAATTACAAAACAATGCAGAACCTTGAATATATCGGATTTGGTTCACAATGGTATCCGCTGGCCAGTGGCACGGTACTGCTTGAGGCCAACGTGTTATCATTCTGGGAGGTAACTCCGCCGCACGCATGGAACAAGTATCAAGATCGCACATTCCCGAATAATTCACGTCCGGGCAAAGAGGATTCGATTTATAAGTATCTACAGGATAGCGAGTTGCATTTTTCAGGATCGGCTACCGATCAGTTTGCTGCCAGTCATCTGGGCATTGAACTCAATATGGTGCTCAGCTGGCGGCCATACAAGAGTCTGCAGTTTGATCTTCGCGGTGGTATTTTTATTCCTGGTGGTTTGTATACTGATACTCAAGGGTGTCCAAACATTAATACGCGTCGTATAGATGAAAAAGGTGAATGGCACTACGATAGTTTAGGAACTCAGATGGTCAGTGGCGGTCAGCTAAGAGTTACGTATAAGTTTTGATAGAGCTGCTTTGTTCTTGTAATTAATGTTATCTCTGGTACCTTAAAAATAAGATGTTTTACTACAAGCTTCATACTTTTATCTTGGAAAAGACTTTGTGAATACGATTATAAAAAAATCATGCCGTTTTTACATATTTTTTGTCATGGCTATTGGATCCATAAGTGTGATTCTTGATGCGAAAGAAGATGCATTTTTGAGCATCGGACTGCGTGATGGCACTTATAAAAAGTCATCAAAAAAGCAGATGCGTGACTATGAATTTATTTCTATGATGCTTGAGAAGCAAGATCCTGATTTAAAAAAGTTTTTTGTGAGGCATGCAGATAACGTATTACAAAACAAGAGACTGACGGCAGCAGATAAAAAAGCATTGCAAGTGTTTTTAAAAGCACTGAAAGAAAGCAGCGAAGTTGATTTTTTTGTAAAAAAAGCGATTTATGCATTTTTTAAACCTGGATTAAGTGAATCGGCAAAAGTTGGTATTGGTATGGTGGGTGTTGCGGCGACTGCAGCGATTATTGCGGGAGCATGTTTGATAACGCGGTTACGTCGCACTCGGAATCGTTCTTCTGAAGAATTATGCCCTGAGCCCTCATTGACTGTGTTGCCATCTTTAGACCATCCAAGTATTAAAGAACCTGAAGAACGCGATGATTTATCCCTTGGGTTGTCATCTTTAACTATTCCTCCTTTTTCCAATACTCAAACTATTAAAGAGCCTGAAAGAATCGTTCGCTTTTCTGATGAAACACCAATGAGCCCGGGTTTAGCTGTTTTCTTGATGCGGTGTCAAACCTTAAAAACTCCAGGAGGAAAATCCTTAAGCGTTAACGAGTTTTTTACATTATTAGCGAGTCTTGAGAATGTCACTGATGAAGATTTTATATGTTTCAACATCAGCGCTGGGGGTTACATTCAAGATGCTTGTCTTACAAGCCAGAGTGGTAGTGTTTTAATTAGTTTTAATACCCGACTAACCGGAACGAGTTGTCGCGTCACATCAATAGCATCGAGCTACAAAGGCGAGCATACATATAAACTCTCTGTTAATGACATTAAAAAATTTCTAGATGATCCATCAGACATTCGCGACTTGCAAGAACAATGTATGAAACAAGAAATCAGTTTTCCGCTCCAGCTCTCTATGCTTGGTAAGTTTGTGAATTATGTCGGGTGTAGTGAGATTCAAGGCAAGAGACCCGAGATGGAAGATGCATGTGTGGCGCATTATAACTCTGAGCTTAATATAGGAATATTTGGTGTTTTTGATGGTCATGGTGGAGATTATGTTGCAAAAATATTGGCAGAAAAATTTTCATTATTTGTTTTTGATAAAGTAGCTCTTGGCGCTGATTTAATGAATGATTCTGTTATTCAAAAGTTATGGATTGAGTTTGACGCTAGTTTGAAAGATGCTAACGTACCCAGCGGGTCAACAGCTGTGGTAGCACTTTTTTTAGCTGATGGTAGTATTAAGTTAGTAAATCTAGGAGATTCGCGTGTAATTGTATTAGATAACAATTGTATTGTTATTGCGCAGTCACTTGATCATAAGCCATCATGTGAACATGAGCAAGCGAGAATTGCCTTAATTACTTCAGGGTTGATTGCTACGGGTGGCGGCGGTGATACTACTCGTCGTATCGAAGGCTTATCTGTCTCGCGTTCATTCGGGGATTTTCGTGCGAAAAATGATACAAAATCGCGCAGCATTACTCTTGCAGATGGCACAGGCGTTACGGATTATCCGGTGAGCAATATTCCTGACATTATTACACTGTCTGCTGATACAAAAATGCAATACGTTGTACTTGCATGTGATGGAGTGTGGGATGTTTTATCGAGCGAGCAAGTTGCTGATATAGTTCGCTTACAAAAAGGAGAAGCTCAGACCTGTCAGCAAATTGCCCGAGCAATAACTATGGCTGCTTTTGAAAGACGTAGCCGTGATAATATTTCTACTATGGTTATTGACATAACCCCTCATGCATCAACACGATAGTTCGAGGGACTTAAGTGGCGGTCAGTTGAGAGTTACGTATAAATTTTGATAGGGCTGCCTTGCTCTTGCAATTAATGTTATCTCTGGTACCTTAAAAGAATGGGTTTTTATAATTAAAACATAATCTTTTATGTTAGAGGGATATATGAGTAATCCTTTGTATGGGTTTATAATTTTTGCGTTTAGTTGTGTTTTGTCAGTATCTGCAGCAGAGCTGCGAGTTCTGAGCTCTCGTGAAACTTTTTTCCAGTGTCAGCCCGGATCAGTGCTGGCAAAAGATGCTACACTCTCTGAAGCATATCACCGTCTTCTTGATACATTTTTTACGCTTCAAGGCACTGTGGAAATAACACGTGAATTGCGCGCGCTGGCTGATTGGGCTTGTCTCAAAAAAGGTAAGGCGCCGGCGAAATTTCATATGCGTCTCAAAAATTTAGCCAAAAAAGTAAACGCATCTGAGTGGCTGACAGATAATGAAAAAGCATTATTTGGTGATGTGTGCCGGCGACTGCGTAAGAAAAAGCGACAATTGGTTGCTCCTGTTGTGATAGCAAGTTTAGCAGTTGTGGCTGCTGCAGGGGTGATTGGTGTGGTGAAGTGGAATAAGGAATCTTTGCCAAAAGATCCTCATGCTCCTTCGGCGCCGCCTATTGATTCACCGTGGGTTGCGGTTGTTGTACCGCCACCAGGCTATCCTTCGCCACCATCACAGCGCTAGTCTTCGCGAGGCACTGCGTGCCGTGGCGATCCAGATTGTTGATTAAAATGAGATTACGTGGCCACCAGTTTGAACCTAAACAACTTATGGTCTTTTAAGAGTATGATAATGTATAGTGAGTTATGATGTTATATGGAGAATATGTATGAATAATTTGCAGTATCGTTGCATGAGTGTTTTATTGAGTTGTCTGCTTTTCGGAGCGACGCTTGATGCAAAGAAGAATGTAAAAAAGAATGTGGCTACTGCATATCAGAGTGGTTCATTACTGGCAAAAAACCCTCAAATTGCGGCGCTGTATGAGCAAGCCCAGGACGTTGCTCGTACGGTTCACGATACTGATTTTACCGCCAAATTTAATCAACTCTCCGAATGGGTGCTTTTGAAAAAAAGAAAGTCTGTTAAAGAGTTTCGTGCACGAGCAAAAGAGTTTTTGCGCAGTGTTAAGTCCAATACTGTGCTGAGCACCATACAAAAGAAGCTTTTGAGGCAATTTGCAACGCGTGCAAGACGCGCACTAGTGCGCAAAGCAGTGGTTACCGCGGTTACAACATCTTTGGCTGCTTTAGCGTTGCTGGGTGGTACTGCCGGAGCTGCTGTATATGCGAGAAGGCAATGGCTTCAAAGGAACTACCATCAAGGTTTGGGAGGCAGTTCAGGTGGTGGCTGGGGTTCAGATGACTATCCTTCAGGGGGTATGGGAAGCTCAATACGCATGCATAAACGTAAAGGTGGTCGTGCAGTTGCGCCTGATGCTTCTGATGAGAAAAGTTTATTGAGTTCGTTATGGGATCAATTTAGACGCCTTCCTAGCCCACCAACAGGGCCCAAGTCTGAAGTGCCAGCAGGAGGTTTTCCAGTTACGCCGACCCATGATCCAAATCCGGTGTATCAGCCTGTAGAAAACCCTGCAATGGAGCAGCCGCTGCAATCGCCAGAAGTTCAACTGTACGCGTAACCATTGAGATAGCATTTTTATTATTGGATAACATATGAATTACATGAGAATAAGTATTGTGGGTATTGTTGCAGCCCTGTCGATAGGTTCAATTCAAAGCACTACTGTGGAGTTTATGCCTGGCTCAATTATGGCAAAAAATCCTCAATTGCAGCAATTATCAGAGGTGGCAATTGAAAAATTAGAAGCAGAAGGTACTCAGGCTGCGCAAAAAGTTCTTGAGGCACTTTATAAACTGATTGATTGGATGGATTTTAAAGGGGGGCGGCCACCAAAAAATTTTAAACGTCAGTGCCTTCAGTTAAAGAAAGATTTAGTCAAGATGTCACTTGCAAACGATACAAAGGTGTCGATTCAGCTACTGCTTAATCAGCTTACGCGTAGAAACAGGGGGTTGAGTGTTAGTGCAAAGTGGGGGATTTGTTTAGGAAGCGCTGCAATCATGACACTGGCGATAGTTGCTGCACGTGCTCAGATGAGGCGATTATCTAATGCATCTGAGTTGCCATTATTGCATACAGGTAAACGTGAGGTTTTTGATGCATCTCAACGTGTGCACGCAGAGATGCCGGGGTTATTGGTGGTTGCGTGTCCAAACATGCCTTTATCGTTAGTTGATCCAGTTCCTGTGCAACCATTAAGGGATACAGCATTTCAGCCAGGGCCAACAGTTGATGGAGCGGCGTCAGGCACTGTTACTAACCTGAACCAGGGTAGCTGGGTAGATCAATCTCGTTCACAGATAATGTCTAGAATGCTTGGGAGTCGAGATCCTTCTGATCCACATACAGCCGCTTTGAGTGCGATAGCAGACGCAGTTTTAGATCGTTTAGCGTCTCATTTTCCTCCACTGCCGCCTGAGCCACAATTGGAAGTTGCTGTGAAGAGAAATGATATAGATACAGTGACCGCTCTTCTTGATTCTGGTATGTCAGTGAATGGAAGTTGTGAGATTGGAGATCCTTTGCGCTATGCTCTAGAAAACAATAACGAAGCAATGGTTAGGTTATTGTTGGATCGTGGCGCTCAGGTCAATATTCCTGATCGAAATGTTTCTCTTTTGGCTATAGCATTAGGTTTTGATGAAGCTTATAAAAAACCATCCAATGTAGGGTTGGCTCAATTATTATTAGATGCAGGAGCTGATATCAATCAGGGAGGGATATTTCTTTCTGAGTTGCCTTTATTGGCATATTGTGTTGGATCTGCTGATTTGGAAGCAGTGAGATTTCTTTTAGATAATGGCGCTAATGATCTTCGAGGATCTTTGTGTGAAGCTCTCAGAAGAGGAGTTCAAGATACCTTGGTAGCTGAACTACAAGCAAAAGGTGCTATAGTTACGGTTTCTGAAGTGACTGATTATATTGTTAGTCGGGTGTACCGTGATCCTAATTGGTTTGCGACATTAAACAGGTTACTGGATGCTGGTATAAATCCTAACGCACATGATTCTGAGGGAGATACTCCTTTGCATGCTGTTATACGATCAAGTATCCCACATAAAATAGCGGTCATGCAGTGTCTGCTTGATCGAGGTGCTTATGTTGATGGGTATAATAAAAAAGGGTTTTCTCCTTTTATGAAAATTTTTAATGATCGTTTAAGAATGTCTCTTGATGAGCGCTTTGCTCTTGCTTCTTTTCTTTTAACGCGCGGAGCCGATATTAATCTTGTTTCGCAATATTCTTCATATCAGAGCACAGTGCTTCATCAGGTAATGCCATATGAAGATGAACAAGTGATAAAATTTTTACTCGAGAACAATGCGCGCGTTGACATTCCTGACAGTTGTGGGATGACTGTTGATGCTCTCATTAAGAGTGCTGAATTTGCTGAAACTGACCAAGAAGGAACAACTCGTCGTTTGTTTGATGAAGAAATCGCAAGACGAACTCGCTGGTCACCTCTTCGTAGTGCGTTTGTGGGAGCTCTTACGCAAGCGTCTCGGCAAGCGCCTGAATCATAATATTTCTGCCGATACGAGAGCGCTGCGCCTACAGCAGCGCTTCACCGCGCGTCTCTGCGAGCGTAGTGAAGTAGCCCAGGACATTGAAAATATCTCGTTTTATATGCTCAAAGCATTACACATCGCTGTACAGCGGCGTATAACTTCTTCTCTGCCAAGCAGCGCAGCAATCTGATACACCGCCGGTCCTTGGCCAACGCCTGAGAGTGCAAGTCTGAGTGGTTGAATAATCGCCCCCATGCCAAGTGAGTGCTGCGTTGCATATTCTCTGAGCGCTGTTTCAATGGTGCCTGCATCAAATACTGGCAAAGCGGCAAACAGATCAACCAGTGCTTTTATGAGCAGTGCCGTTTCCGGCTTCCATGCTTTTGCGACAATTTTTTCATCATACGAGGCTGGCGCGGTAAAGAAATATGCGCCGTTGCTTAAAAAATCAGGCAAGACCGTCACACGTTCTTTGAGGAGTTCTAATGCTGCGGCAAGATATGCATCGTCGCGCGTAGCGAGTCCTTGTTCTTCAAGAAGTGGCTTGACGCGAGTCAGTAACTCAGCGCCGGTCATTTTTTGGATGTATTGCCCGTTCAGCCAATCAAGTTTTTCAATATTGAAAATAGCACCCGCTTTACTTACGCCAGCAAGTGAGAAATCGGTAATCAATTCCTGCATGCTAAAAATCTCACGGGTATCGCCCGGATTCCAGCCAAGAAACGCCACAAAGTTAACGAGTGCTTCAGGCAGATATCCTTTATTACGGTAGTCTTCCACGGCTACATCGCCTTGGCGCTTGCTGAGCTTGCTGCGATCGCTATTGAGAAGTAATGAGAGGTGAGCAAATTGAGGCGCGTGCCAGCCAAAGTATTGATAGAGCAGTATGTGTTTTGGTGTTGATGAGAGCCATTCCTCGCCCCGAATAACGTGTGAGATATTCATACAATGGTCATCCACTACAACCGCAAGGTGGTAGGTGGGAAACCCATCAGATTTCATAAGCACTTGGTCATCTACGTTTTTATAGCTAAATGTCACCGGCCCGCGAATGAGGTCATTAAACGTCATCTCTCCTTCCAGGGGAACCTTCATCCGAATGACTGCGTGTGGGTGTGTAGCTTTGTTGTCGGCGATTTCTTGCGGAGTTAGATTTCTACAGCGCTTGTCGTATGCGGGAGGAAGTTTTTGTGCCACTTGCTCTGCGCGCATGGCGTCCAGGCGCTCAGATGAGCAAAAACAGTAATAAGCATTTCCTTGCGCAATCAGTTGCTGGGCGTACTGTGCATACAAATGCAGCCGCTCTGATTGTATGTATGGCCCGCAACCCCCATCTTTTCCGGGGCCTTCGTCAAACTCGATACCGGCCCATTTCAGTGATTCAATCATGTTCTGGACAGCTCCAGGTACTGAGCGTGCTTGATCGGTGTCTTCTACGCGCAGTAAAAATTGCCCGCCATGTTTTTTGGCGAGTAGGTAGGAAAACAGTGCAGTGCGGAGTCCGCCCACATGAAGATAGCCGGTAGGAGATGGTGCAAAGCGCGTGCGCATGATGGTCATAAACAGTCTTTCACAAGCAAAATATATGATATTACTCAGTATAGTATCATTCGATTGGTGATTGTGCAAAATCTTTGCACACCGCGTTCCATGGAAGCGCAAGAGTATCTTTATCAAGCCAATAACATTCAGTGCCGGCATAGATAACGAGTGCTGTTTTAATAACTGATTTATCTTTATTAGCTTCTCTGAATGCCCGGAGCCCAGAAAGATCATTGCTGCTCAGAGTTGCTTTCATTTTTATTTCAATTGGGTAGAGCGCCCCATTGTGCTCGAGAATGAGGTCGACTTCGGCGCCGTTTCGTGTTCTCCAGTAGTAGATATGTGCAATATCTCCAAGGATGTGGATCATCGTAACAATATGATTAACAACAAGCGTTTCAAATAACGCACCGCGAGCAGGGTGAGCAAGAATGGAAGATTCGTCAGTAATTTTTAGTAAAAAGCACGCAAGGCCGGTGTCGTTGAGATATCCTTTGGTTTTTGTACTCACTACCTGCTTGATAGCATTTCTGCTGTACGGAACTATTTCGTGCCATTGATAGCTGTGTTGTAATAAACGAAGCCAATTACGTGCTGTGCGAGGATCAATATCAGCTTCTCGTCCTAGGTGGGCGTTATTAATTTCTTGTCCGGTGAGTGTGCTGATAATTCTGACAAATTGCTGAAATGCCGTGAGGTCATCGATCTGGGCAATGCTGCGAATGTCTCGCTGGATGTATGTTTGAAAATAAGCGGAGAAATAACGAGACAGTGTTTTGTTTGGGAAATGTAGCGTGCCAGGCAACCCTCCTCGCCAGAGAGCTTCAACAGCTGATTGTGGGGTTACTCCACCAATTTTTGCGGGAAGTGAAAGAGGGTCGGCTAAATATTCTTTGAGCCATAATGGAGGACTAGGTTGATCTTGCGAGTTGAATGAAAATGACTCGGAAATTTCATAGGTGGTAAGCGAAGTAAGATTAAGAATACCGACTCGGCCAGCCATACTTTCAGCAGCACTTTTCAAAACTTGGAGGTTGTGCGATCCGGTGAGAAAATACTGCCCATATTCAGGACTCTGATCTACCAATCTTTTGAGCACTGGAAGCAGTTCGGGAGCATATTGGATTTCATCAAGAATCAGTGGTTTTGGCTGTGTTTGAAAAAAAAACGCTGGATCTTGGCGCGCTTGGTACACGTCTTCGTTGGGATCAAAAGTGACCGTTTTGGCATGAGGGAAAACATGTTGAAGCAGTGTTGTTTTTCCTACCTGACGCGCGCCGGTAACGATAATTACTTTAAAAAGGCGCGCCATGTTGCGCAATTCACCTTCAATGTGACGAAGTTTATACATTCAGATCCTGCTCTAGCATTTATAACTACTACTTGTTTGAGTATAGATGGTGCTTGTTTTATTTGTATATATCTTACTCATTTTACCAGTATTTTGCGACATAGCAATGTATTAAAATACTGGTAAAAATTGGTTGCGCAGTGGTATTGCGTGCTATAAAAAGCAGTGTAGTGATCTTAGGTGTTATTGATTTGCCTCTCTTTACTACTCAACATTACTCAACAGGCAGCCAGAATTCGGTAGGACGACCAAGGCGCTGCTTTGTTCCTTTAAGGTATCGGTAGTCGAGCGCATCAGAGAGTGATCCATCCCGAATTCTTTCAGAAGTAAGGACTAATCGTCCGATAGTGCTACCACTTACGGAAGTGACCAGTGGGACGCCATCAGTCACCGATGCAGGCACAAAGTTTTCTTTGCTGGTGCTGTAGTTAAACAGTTTCAGTGCATAAAAGAATTCTTCGGTAGGCCCTGCAAATACATACGGAGAACCTACTTCACTTTTTACAATACCACGTCCAAAAATGTTGTAATCGGTAATTCCGGGGATTCTCTCACTCCGTTTGCGGGTTGAAGAACTGGAGGCAAGTGGCGCGTAAACGCCAGTATTTGAAGTTATAAAGCTGATATCAACCACCTCATCGAGTAATTCGGTAACAGTATGTGGAGATGGTACCACGCTGCCTTCGCTGGTGAGTGTCATGCTCGCGTCTTTATCAACAAAATAGAGCATTCCTCCGCCGTAAATACTTGCTTGTCCCAGAGTGCCAAGACGCATGAGATATTTGCTTTGAGGAAATGCGTTAGCAAGTTTGCCAATTGCCAGCATTGAGCAACTTGCGCTGTCGCCATCAGCGCTAATGCTGTGATCAAAGACCCCTTGGGAGATATCAATGGTAATATTACCAACGTTATAGAGTCGTTGGAGCTGCCAGGCACTGTTGCTCATTCCTACAGCGCCATTAGGCCCTGCATTGCTGTTGCTTGGCGCGCCATCTTTGTTAACAACACCGGCCGCAAATCCCAAAAATCCTTGGCGGCCAATTTTAAAGCGTGTATTACTGCCACCCAGCCGCAGTGTAAAGTCGATAGTGGTTTTGTGGGGAACAAATGGTTCATCTTCATCTTCATAGGCAGGATTTACTGCGCTGTTAGGAAAATTTGGATCAGGGTCATCGCTGTGTGGATGCGCTTTACTGCCTCCAAAGAACATATTGCCTATCTGAAGTGCGCCTCCTGCGATTGTGTCAGTGCCGAGCGCGATTTGCGCTTCACCTTGCAAGCTGAACGTGATATCTGTTTTTGGCGTTATGTAGTCCGCTTCAATCCCCATGAGCGCTGGTTTATGAATAGTCATGAGCGCATTTTTACTGAGCCACACTTCTCCCATACCAAGGAGCTTGCTGCGTTTACAGTCGCTTCCTGCAATTAAGAGATCACGCCATGGGTTGCCAATAAGCAGTGGGTCTCCTTGGATGACAAATGATGACTCTTCGTTGAAATAGAGGACTACTGTTTTTTTAATGTCGGCTGGATCAACGTGAGGGAATCTAATTTTTGCGCCTGGCTCAAGCACTAATCGTACTTGCCCTGCAAATACTATTTGTTTTCCATATTCGACATATTCGGCGCCTACGGTGCCAAAGTCGGTGAGGTCCCACGTAACGTTTGCAAGAACCGTAATGGTGCGGGGGACTGTTGAGGTGAACGTGATGCGATGTTCTGCTTTGCCAAATTCAGCGGTAGGAACAATTGGTTTACTTCCTCCAATAATGATGTCTGAATTGAGATCGATTGTGCAATTTCCATCGGGGATCAGTTGCACCGAGGAATCACTATCGACATCGCTTCCCCCGAGCAAGTTTAGTGTTTGTCCTGAGTCACTGGTATTATCGGTACAAGCGGTTCCCAGACCCATACGGGCACTATTATTGAGAAAAATTTTGAGATCAGCGGTCAGTTTGTTGGCGACTGTGCTTGCAAAATAAACGTCTCGCAGGCGGCCTGCTAGTGTGCCGCTTCCGGTTATGAGTACTTCTTCGCCGTCTTCAAGTTGCGCATTGAGCACAGTTGAATCGGCAATAGTGGTTGAGGGTGTTTCAGGTACAGTGCGTGGTGCAGGAGTTGATGCGCTGGCATTAGTTCTGAGAGTAACCGGTTTGGTAACCGAGTTATTGAGAATTTGCGGTACAAGACTGAGGAGTATTCTTTGAAACTCTGCACTGCCTTGTGTCATGATTCGGCGTACGCTGCCGCTCGGTCGTTTCACGAGCGCGGTTGCTTTTTGGGTAATAATTGTTGCATGTGTGGTAACACTAAAGAGGCTTGCAAAAAAGGGCACTGTTTGTGCTTCAGTAACTGCCGTGCGCGCTGTTGCGCTGATCAGCGGTTCTGCTTTTGTTGCATTCAGAATAGCTACGAGCTCATCCCATTCACGTTCAAAATCTGCCACAACATCATCAATCGATTCCATACCAAGGAGCAGAGCGCTTCTATCAATCAGCCAATCATTCATAACGGTGGCAGTCATTTGTAGATACACGGCGGGGCTTAAGGTATCGGTAATATTATCGAGTTGAGATTGCGCAATAGGTGCATTCAATGATTCAAAAATGCCTCGGATTTTGAGTTGCATTTTGCTCAGAAATTCAGCCACTTTTTCATCAACTATAACGCCCATATTGCTTCGCTCTCCGTCAGGTGCAGCTGCTGGAGGCGTTTCTTCAAACGGAGTTATATCAACACTGATAAGTGCAGCCGCAGCAGTTGCTGCAGTATCCAAATCTGCCGTTGCATCTGATTGTGTTTGATATGCGGCAATCAAGGCTGTTCTAATGGTGTCTTTGGCGGCAAAATCGGTTGCGTCAAACAAGAGTTGTCTTTGAAGCACGCGAATCCCCACACTGCTTGGTGCTCCTTGAGCTCCAATTTTTCGTGCCAGCAGTTCATTAGTAAACTGGTTCACTTTGTCTTGAATGCTCAGTGCTGCTTGCGCAATAAAATCAATATGCTCATCATCGGCTGCATCACTTTCGGTAAGTGCAGTCAGTGTTGATGAGGCGTTTGTAAGAGCTGCAAGTGTTGCGGTTGCTTCTGTTTTGATATCGTTTTGTGCGTCAAGGTAGCTTGTGTCGTAATCTTCAAGTGTGTCATCTTCAGGATCAGGGAGTGAGCTGTGTGCTGCTACAAATGCGGTGTAATCGGTACTTGCAACACGAAGTGCTTCGGCAAGATCATACGCCGCAGTTGCGCGTGTCCGTTCTGTTAAAAATTCTGCCCATGCTGTGTCTGTAATAATACCGTCCATGTGGCCTACGCCCAGAGAGTATGCGTTTGTGTAGGTTGCTTTGGCCTCATCGAGTGCAGTTTTTGCGGTAGTAATAATATCAGTGATTTCTGCAGGCTCCAGAGTGACGTCGATTTCAGCAAGTGCTTCAAGTTGTGTAGCAACTGCTTGGTGTGCATCGCCGAGAAATATATAATCAAGGCATAAAGAACTCAGAGCTTGAACATCGTCAAGTTGCTCATTGAGCAGAGTAAGTTGTTCTTCGCTGCATGCGCCCAGTGATCCACCTACTACTGCATCAATAGATTCGCTTAATTCAAGGAGTGCATCGCCTTCATCAGCAGCTGCTGATGATCGCAGTGATCCAAATAATAACGCAAGGTCATTTACTGTTGTTGTGTGCGTGGTAATTGTTGTGGCAGTTGTAGTAATAAACGTATCGATTGGACCTGCATGCACATAACTGATTACTGATATGCAGCAGAGGAGTAATACGCGGTATATGTAATTCATAAATAAACTCCTACAAAGAAATGGTACATCCAACTGAGCATTCAATCGTTTGTGGAATGTTGCGGCCACCAAGTACGTATCCTGCTTGCGCAGAGAAGCTCAAGTATGGCGATGGAGTATAGGTTGTGTGAAAGCAGATCGCATGGCGTACTGCACCGGTGTGGAGCGCCGCAAGTGCCGGGTCAAGAGTGAGTGTATTGTCGCCGTCATATTTTCGGGTTGTGGTATTAAATGTTTTGCCGAGAAATGAGGGAACGGTGTCGCTTGTAAAAATAATAACATCATCGGTTTTTACATACCAATCATAGCCGACACCAAAGGTTATATTTGTTGCTTTTGGGTGAGTGATATGAAGCCATACATTTCCTTGCGCGCTATGCCATGAGACATCGGCAGTTGTTTCAGGCCCCATATTTTTAATAAGAGCCCCTTTTGAAGTCGCAGCTATTTTTTCAAGTGCGCTGAGTGCAGTATTGTATTGTGCATCTGTGGTGATTGAGAGGGAGCTATGAGGGATTAAAAGGGTAAAGCCTGCCCCTATAAAGCCTTCGGTATGTCCTCGATTTCCTAGGCAGATAGCATACGGATTTTGTGCGGTTGTTTTTTGGCGTGCAGTGGGCACAACCACGCCACCTTTTAAGCGAATTTGGAATGATGTAAAGAGATCACAGGCGATGTAGGCTTCAATAGTTGCGTCACCAATACCTTGTTCGCGCTGTGAATCAAGAATGTAGTTGCGATCATGAAACCATTCATACACGTTTTCTCGGTACTGATTTACTTTATCAAGCAGCAGTTGGTCGATAGTAAAAAAGCCATCGGTTGCTATTCCTTCTGTGTCATATGTTCCAATAAGCCACAGTGATGCTTTGGTGTTTTGGTCTTTGATTCTTTTTGCCGTTGTTTTTTCTGCCGAGTCAAGCATGGTGACATAATTTTCTTCTCCTTGAGCAAACTGGTAGATGGTATTTTCTTCACTTAAGCCAATTGTGGTCGGAAGATTTGCCGCTACTGCGCTGTCTTCTTCCCCAAGACTTGGATAGAGTGTTGCAACCGCTACGCCTCGTGGAACATGTGTTTCTGGTTTGCGAATAATGGCAGCATTAATATTTCCATCACTGGCACTGACTGAGGTATCAAAAATAGTGAGTGCCCCTTCTTCTTCGTTGTACTGTATGCTTTCATCAAAATTTGCGTTGTGAGGGAGTGCTTCAATAAAATCTAACCGATAGGCACGGGCATTGGGGGTTGATGTTTCTGAGTCTGCAAATTGAATTTCTGCTTGGCTAATGAGGTCTTGTTGCTCTGCAGGTCCGCGTGCACCGGTGTCCATGCGCGAGATGGTTCTTTGTTTAATAGGTAATGACGCTTTAATACCCAGATGGAACCATTTTTGGTGACCAAATGCTCCTTCTGCACGTGCGCTGATGATGGTGCCGACCTCATTGTATAGTATTTTGGGCTGGAGGCGGAGTACACGCATGTACGGATTATAAAACTCGGTATTTGTTGGCACCAAACAATCTTGAAAGATGGTGCTTAATCGAAAGTCGCTTTTGTTGAAGTAGAGTGCGCTGAGTGGCTCTTGGATGCGTAAATCATCAAGAAAGCATTGATGTGCTTGTTTTGCATAGATGGTGGTTTGAGTGTCGACAACAAAGAGCGAATCTGATTCTTGTCTACGTGAAAGTTCTTGTTGTGGCGCTGGTGTGAATTCTAAATACGGCTGAAAACAGTGCGTTGCGCTATTAATGGCAAGTACTGCAGAAATTATTGCTATTACGCGACGTCTCATGGACAGTCCTTTCATGCGTAAGATGGAGGTACATAATGAGCGAGCAGCATACTCAATAAGTGATTTTCCCTGTCAATGCTTACCTTTTTTAAGTCTTGTAGCGCTCTCTTTTTTGCAAAGCGCTTAGTGCCGCGGTGATGCAAATAAATGGACCACTGCGTGTGCGCTTGTGTAGGGCGTACACGCAGACTTACTTTTTTATGAATAGAAAGCCTTTTTCTAAATATAATTTTACGACTTTTATGTTAATGTATTGTTTTAGCTTTTTTGCTTTTGATAAAGTAAAAATAGAATAGTATTCAGCAAACAAAGGAAACTCTATGAAACTATCGTATTACGTACTGGCGTTACTGCTTATGGCTGGTATCACTCCAATAGCAGCGAGTGAAAAATCTCATGTAAAAGAAAAAAAGCAATGGAATTTACCGTATGCAACGCCTGGGTTAGTTAATGGATTACTGTTTGGTGGACTTTCTGCTGGTTGGATTATGCTGATTAAAAAAGTCGTTCCAATATTAAAAAAATATAACGCAGAAATGCTGCAGCTTAAGAAAGAATTAAAAGAAGCGGATAGTTTTGATGAGAAGGGCAAAGAAAATCTTAAGAAAAAAATTAAGAAACTTCAAGGCAAAATAGGTGGGTATCGTTTCCTGCTTATAGGAACAGGGATTATTGGTGCACCGTCAATGTTTGCTGCTCTGGGAGGCGCTGCTAGTGCTGCTACAAGCGCTATAGCTACAGCTGGTGTGGATACACGAAAATTTGTATATCGCAAGCAGCAGTCACTGATGAGTCAGATATTTGATAGCCAGACACCGTTTGAAGACGTTGAATGGTCTTTTGGACGCCCGATGTCTCGATTTAACAAAGATCTTGAGCATGCGAGAAGTGCGAAAGAGCAATATTTAGGTTCTCTGTAAAGCCTAATTTTCTCGTCATACATAGTGTGTAAATGCCAAAAAACGGCGGGTGCTAAAAGCAGAGCCGCCGTTTTTTGTTGTTGGGAACAGTTGTTATTAATACATTCCTCCGCCAGGATTCATCGGCTGAGGAGTATCTTTTTTCTCTTCAGGAAGTTCAGAGATCATCGCTTCTGTCGTGAGGAGCATACTTGCAATAGATGCAGCATGCTGCAACGCAGAGCGCGTAACTTTTGCTGGGTCCACAATACCAGCTTTCAATAAATCAGTAAATTGTTCTGATCGTGCATCAAAGCCAATTGCGCCGGTTGCTTCTTTTATTTTGTTTACAATCACTGATGCATCAAATCCGGCATTTTCTGCAATAATACGAGCTGGCGCTTCTAGTGCGCGGCGAACAATTTCAACACCGAGTTGTTGTTCTGCCGGAAGCTTAATAGAATCAAGCGCTGATTGCGCGCGCAGCAGTGCTACGCCACCACCGGGCACAATTCCTTCTTCTACTGCCGCACGTGTTGCGTGCAGTGCATCTTCTACTCGATCTTTTTTCTCTTTTAATTCTACTTCTGTTGCTGCGCCGACGCGAATCACTGCAACACCGTCTGAAAGCTTTGCAAGGCGTTCGCGCAGTTTTTCAATTTCATAATCGGATGTTGCATGGCCGATTTCTACTTGCAGCTGCGTAATGCGCTGCTGGAGAAGTTGTTTTGATCCATGGCCGTCAACAATAGTGCATGACTCCTTGGTGACATGAATGCGTTTTGCGCTTCCCAAATCATGTGGCAACAGCGCATCAAGTTTAACGCCCATATCATCTGACACAAGGGTTGCGCCGGTCAAAATAGAAAGGTCTGCAAGCATTGATTTGCGGCGGTCACCAAATGCGGGTGCTTTGACTGCAACAACATTGAGAGTACCGCGTAGTTTGTTAACGACTAATGCGGTTAATGCTTCGCCGTCAACATCTTCTGCAATAATCAAAAGGCCACGACCACTTTTTGCTGAATGTTCAAGAGTGGGTAGGAGATCTTTAATGGAGCTGACTTTTCGGTCACAAATAAGAATGAGTGGGTTTTCCATAACCACTTCCATCTTATCGTTGTTGGTAACAAAATATGGAGAGAGGTAGCCTCGATCAAATTGCATCCCTTCAACCACATCAAGTTCGCTTTCAAGTCCTTTGGCTTCTTCAACAGTAATAACGCCGTGTTTGCCGACTCGATCCATTGCATCTGCAATCAGTTGTCCGATAGTAGAATCGGCATTTGCTGAGATCGTTGCAACTTGAGTAATCTCTTCTTTGTTTACAACAGGGCGAGAGATTTTTTTGATTTGGTCAACAACCACTGCAACTGCTGCATCAATTCCTCGTTTAATTTCAATAGGGTTTGCACCCGCTGCGGTATTTTTAATACCTTCTCGGTAAATTGCTTGCGCAAGTACTGTTGCTGTTGTGGTTCCGTCTCCAGCAACGTCAGCAGTTTTTGATGCAACTTCGCGCACCATTTGCGCGCCCATGTTTTCAAATTTGTCTTTGAGCTCAATCTCTTTTGCTACCGACACACCATCTTTGGTAATTATTGGATTTCCGTAGCTTCGTTCGATTGCAACGTTGCGTCCTTTAGGCCCGAGCGTTACTTTAACCGCATTTGCAAGTTCATTAACACCTGCCAATATTTTGGTACGTGCTTCAACGCCGAAAATAATTTTCTTCGCCATGAGTTATTCCTTTTTTAAAAAAAGCTATGAATTTATTGAGCGATTGCAAGAATGTCGTCTTCTTTTAAAATTAAATATTCTTCATCATGATATTTAAATTCGGTGCCAGTGTATTTGCCAAAAATAACCAAGTCACCTGTTTTTACTGCGATTGGATGGAGTGTGCCATGGGCGTCAGTTTTTCCTGGACCGGTTGCAAGGACTGTTCCCCAATGTGCTTTTTCTTGAGCGGTGCTCGGAATAATAATTCCCGAGGCTGTTCGTTCTTCTTTTTCAGTTCGCTTGATTAACACTCGATCATGAAGTGGTACTAGTAGTGCCATAGTGATCAACTCCTGCGTAAGACAATATTCACACTCATAGTAATAATGAGATTGCTTGATATATACGAATGTGTGAAATATTACCGTAATGTGAAAATAAAGCAATACATACACAGTCTCTTATGGTTTATCTAGTTGCTTTATGTCCAGCAAATATATGTTCCCTGTGTAATCAGTCGTTTTGTTTCCTCGAGTTCTTTTTTGTACTCGCTGTCACGCTGCGAGAGTGGGAGCGGTGTTGTTTCATCCTCAAGAAGTATAAGTGGATCAACAGCACGCACTTTAAAATGGTCACTCAGGTCGTAGGTATCATCTGACGTTGTTTGCGTGTAATGGTCGCTGTGGTGATAGCACTTATCCATCATTTCTGTAATGTAAGTGTCTTGTGATGAATTGAGTATAGAAAGCATCAGTGCGTCGCTGCCAAAGTGTATGTCGTCGGAAGTAATTAGGTTGCGCGCAATTGCTTGTTTTATTGCGCTACAGAGCCAGTGACGCCATGCAAGATTACTGGCGGTGGCCCAAAAGTTTTTTGTAAAATACAATGCAAAGTCTGCAAGCATGCGTGCATGTGTTTGGTTTGAAAAATACCAGTGCGCTCCATCAAAGTGGAGTGTTTTTGCCAGCTCGGTAAGTTCTTCTGGTGTGATTTTTTCAAACACGAGTGCGGTATGCAGTATGTATTCAATTCTATCAGCGCACAGTTTGGGTGATTTTTGTTCCAGGGCGCAGAATTCTAGATTGTCTGGATTGACTTCTTCAATGCTTAGATTATGCCGGGCAAGGAGTGGGGTGAGATTCATTTTTTCTAAATACCACTCATGAATGGTATCTTGATAATTTATGTGGTTGCCGGTTTTGAATAAATGGTCTGCGACATGAGAAAATACGGTGTGAGAAACGTCATGCAAAAGTCCTGCAACTTGTTCAGTGAGTGGTCGATTGTGTATGCGCAAGAGTGCCAAAACACCAAGTGAATGGTCATAGCGTGAAAAGGTTGGTTGCTGCGCAAAATAGGTTGGTGGACCATGTTGATCAATTTCTTGCGTTCTTTTCATGACAGGGTGATGGAGGAGTTCTATCAGAATAGGCTCGGTAATGTGCAGGGGACCAAAAATAGTTTCCACTGTCATCTCAGTTGGCAGGCATGCCGCTGTGTGATCGTATGTATGCGCTGCGTGCAGTGCGGGGGGCGTATGTTTTTGTTTAAGTTGAGAAGTTGCAATAGTCCCGCATGAGAGCACAAGCAGAAAAAGGAGTAAAAATCGTTTCATAAAAACCTTTATACAAGAATCGTGCGGGAAGGGACATTATAAATGAAAATGGTGTATATATAAATCTCCTGGTTTTCTGCGTTTTGATATGGCAGTGTGGTTTTTTGTAAAGATTGCTATACTAGAGCACGTTCCCTCACAGCGAATCAATCATTTTTATTTTATAGCCAGGGGTGGCTTTGTATGATGACTCGGGGTGGGTTTCTAATTTCTAGTTTGTTTGTAGTTTCTTATATGTGTGCGTCTGATGCTGGGCCAGAATTTCCTTTTTATGGCCGGCGCGAGATGAGTGATTATTTTTTGGTATGCGATACAACGCAAGCAAAAAGTATGCTCTGCTGGTATAAAAGATCTGTTCGTTATGATGAAAAAAAAGAGTGTACTTACGTTGTTACTGAATTGTGCCGAACTCATGCGCAGGTGACGTGTACTCTTGTTACTGAAAATAGTTGTATTTTAACCATTAAAGCTCCTTCAGAAAAATTTAATAAAGTCGTGAATTTTGATGGCAATGTGTGCTCGAAAACTAATGCTGCAGGAGAAGTAGATATCATGCCGAGCAGACGCATAGTATATGGCGCCCATTTACATCGCGCAGCGGGGCAGCTTATTGTTATTGCATTATCTTCTTTTGTGCAGCCAAAGGGAACGCTTATGCCGATACCAGTGCCTGCGCTGCCGTCTTCAAGTGTAGATGATTTTTTAGAAATGTTTCCGTGTATGGTGTGGGAAACAGGAGAGCTGCTGCCGCTTTCTTTATTGTTTTTTCTTGAGAATACGCCAGTAGAGCTAGAAACACAAAGCTCTACTCATCATATGGAAATGGCAGCTTCTCCTGCTTCTGCGCGGAGCGCGTTTTCGCCACCGCTTGCGCCAAGCGTTTCGCCACCTTTGTTTTCTCTTCAGCCGCCATTAGCAGATGAGACTGATTGGGCGCTCCTTGTAGAATGTGCTCTTTCATCGGCGGGCGCAGAAGCTGAGACAGCTACTGAAACTGATGTAGATGCTGGAGGTATTGAGAGCAGGCCAGGTAATCCGGCCGTATACGACTCGGCTGAAGATTCAGGTTGCGATGCTGATTATGACTCAGATACATCCCACAAGGGTGTCTGGGCGTAGTGGGGGGCTTGTAGTATTTGAGTCGATCTGCACGTTATTTTGATTAAAAATAATAAATCGATCTCATTATGTTTGTGTTTTTTGGGGCAATAAAAATTTGATTTTTATATCAATGGGTATATCATTTGGTGTGTATGCGGGTTATATGCGCGTATGATTATTGAAGTAATAATGGTTTGGGGAAACCAAAGTTTTATTATTAAAAGGAAGGCGAACGATGCCAAAACACCAAGAATGCCAACTTACTGCAGGTTCCGTAAACTATAAAAATACGGGAGTTATTAAAGTTGATAAAAACACCAAGTCTTTACGCTCGCTTCATTTTATTATCACTCATTCAAAAGAGCATACTGAGTGGGCCCTGCAAGCCAAACATCAGTTAATCGATACGCTGGGTACGCTTGCGCCAACGTTGGCTGTTTCGGTTGACCTGTTGCTGATTGCAGGAACTCAGATGGAAATCACTCAATTGCTTGCGCAATATTATGCAGCGTATTCACAGAACGAGTGTGATCAGACATTTATTATTACCCCCGGCTGGTGGGAGAGTCAGTTTGTGGTGCTTGCCAATGCAGGAGGAGTGCTACCTTATAAACAATGGGTATGTTTGCCAGGGGGCGAGCCGAGCAGGCTTCTGCAAAGAACGTTGGTACATAACGTTGAGGAAGTTATTGTTGGTGGCGTTTACAATATGGCTATGCGCTCAGAACGCTACGTGAATTCTATTATTGGATTTCGCCCATATGCTAAAAAAGTGTGTATTGTGTATGATCCAAATACATCAAGCGATATATTGCGTGACAATCTGCGCGCACAAGTGGCCGAATTGACTGAAAAATTTAAACAACAATTAATTGATGTGAGTATTCATAATTGGACATCGCAAGATATGAACAGTGAAGGATTGCGCCTTGCGCTGGATGGTGCCGATAGTGTTATTACGTTACATGAGCCGGCTGCTGCAGCACACAAGCGTGCATTGATTAAATTTTGTAACGCATTAAATATATTTGTGTGTTCATCAGAACTTGATTCAGTTAATGATGGTGCGGCGCTTGGGTGCGGTATTACTGGTGCTGCGTTTACAGTCCCGCTTGCTGCATTAATTGTAGAATATTTGTTTTTTGAACGTGGCCTTGAGCAAAGTATGGGATGGTCGTTGTATCGAATTCCGCAACAGTCGGGAATGCGGTTTAATGACTGTGCGTTCGAGCCGCAGGGAGTTGAGTTGTCCAAAGATCGTGAAGAGCTTATACGCATGAAATCTGCGTCTGATGTAAATGTTATTGAATATTAGCGCCTGTCATATAAGAGGTGTGTTATGCGTGCCTGTGTCGTATATATAATTGGATTTCAAGCGCGGTCTCAGCATGTGCACATAGCACAAAATCTACTCGCTGCATTTAGGCGTATTGTGTTGCAAGAAGGTGAAGTGTATAGTCCACAGTTGTGCCTCTTAGCGCAGGAGACTGAGGAGGCGGTGCGTAATGTTTTTTCTTTAAAAGGATGCCCGCGCCCTGATTATATTTTAAGTATTGGAACAAGTATTTCGTGTATATTGAAAAAAATATATACCGAAATTAAGCCGGTTCCTACATTGTTTGTTTGTCCGAGTGATCCAATAGGACATGGATTGATTGACTCGTTTGAGTCTCCGGGTGGATGGTTTTCGGGCGTGTATGAAGAGGGAGCTCCGATGAAAACATTTGTGGGCACGCAAGATATGTTCAAATGGCTGTTGCCGTATATTAATAAAATTCTTATTCCATATGATGTGCAGCATAAAACCGATAAGTATGAATCTACGGTTTTGGGTGTTGCGGGAGAGCTTGAGCGCATAGGATTTGAGCCGATTGTTGAGCGAGTTGCTGGCGCCGCAGCGGTGGCAGATGTGGTGTATAATCGGATTGCCCAGGTGCATGCGGTGGCAAGTTTTGCAGTGTGTGAAGATGCAGAGCGCACTATTGGGTATATGTGCGGCATGACGTTGCCGAAGCGATTGTTGATTAGTAGTAGTGGAACTCTTGGGGTTAGGAATGGGGCTGCTCTTGCGTTGAGACGACAGTATCCGTTGTGCGTATATGAAAAGGTTGTGGTAATGTTACGGCATGGGTGGTGGGAGCGCATCTGGCCGGGGCATCAGCCGGTTATTGTGATTTCAGATGTTAATTTTGGTAAAATTGAGTTGGTAGTTAATCCTTTTATGCTGCCATATTTACCTGATTATATTCTTGAGGCTATGCGGCAAACGCCTGATGTGATAGAAGAATTGTATTGGCCGTATCATCCAGCAAATAACAAAAACAGAGAAGACATCATACATAAAGGTTGAGGGTATGGAAAATTGAATTTATAATAAGAAAAGGGATTTCCTATGAAAAAAACGTCTTATGCATTTTTGATTCTGCCATTAGTCGGCGTGGTATTTGGTCTGGTTATGACAATGACGGCAAATACAAATGGTTATAGCGTTTATAAAATTCGCTTAAACATCGAGATCGAATCAGCAGAACCATCTGAATAATTAATACTCTGTCTAGCATTAGTAGGTGAGGGCGTATGAAAGTGCGCCCTCTTTTTTTATGTCTCATTTCTCATGACTATGAATGGCATAAAAATGAATCTTGTAGTAAAAGAGATTCTCTTGTTTGCGAGCAATGTTTTAAGAAGGAGCGTATATGACGACGCATACGATGGTATTATTTGGAGCGAGTGGTGATTTGGCAATGCGTAAATTGATTCCCGCGTTTCATGAAGTGATGAAAAGTGATCCAGTTATTGAGTGGCGCGTTGTGGGAGTTGCGCATGATGTAATAACTGCCAAAGAAATAATGCATCGAGCGCAGCCGTATGTCGCGCAGTGTGATGAGGCAATATGGAAAAAGCTGTGCGATAACATAGAATATGTGCAAGGCGATTTTACTGATGCCACACTTTATTCAAAAATTGCCGGTGTTTTAGGCGCGCAAACGACGCCAACGCTTATATACTGTGCAACAGCATCTGATTATTTTTTACCTATCACGCAAGGACTTGTTGCGGCTGGTATTCTTAAAAAAAATAATTCTGGCGAAGAAATGTGGCACCGTATTGCATATGAAAAACCGTTTGGACATGATGCGGCATCTGCACAAGCGTTGCACGATGCGCTCATGAATATGCTTGATGAGTCGCAAGTGTTTAGAATTGATCATTACACCGCAAAGAAAGGCCCAATGAGTATTTTAGGCGCTCGTTTGCTTGACCCTCATTTTAACCAAGCATGGCAATCAGTGCGATTTAAGTCCCTCCAGATTGTGGTGAATGAACAAGATGGTATTGGACTCCGTGGTGGATATTATGATGCGCGCGGGGCGCTCCAAGATATGGTCCAAGGTCATCTGTTGCAGTTTCTCGCATTAGTTGCGATGACTGAGCCGGTATTGCATCAACCATATTTGGGGTTTAATAAAACTGAAATTCTTGCCGCATGCACCGTTGAAGATGTGCTTTTGGGGCAGTATACGGGGTATCGCAAAGAAGCGCATGTTGCTCCGCGTTCTAAAACAGAAACATTTGTTGCTGCAAAACTCAAGATCGATTTACCCCAATGGGAAGATGTTGCAATTTTTATCAAGACAGGTAAAAAAATTGCACCAGCAGGAGCGGTTATGTATGGATTATGTGTTGATACAGATCAGAGTGATTTAAGTATTGGTTGTGTGGTGCAGGGTGATAATGGAGCAACATTTCTCAGCGATCCTGCTGCAATTAAAAATGCATTACAAGCAAGTACTGCGCAAGCGATGGCAGATCCGCTTCGTGCATATGGGCGCATTTTAGAATTTATGATCGCTGGCGAAAAAACATTTTCTGTAACGATTGATGAAATTCTTGAGTCATGGCGAATTATAGATGAAGCAAAATCATATAAGCAGCCGGTTCATTCATATAAAGCAGGGAGCGTTGGCCCAGATGAACTCGCAGAATTTTCAGCAAAGCATGGTATTGAGTGGATTATATGAGTGAGAAAAATGTTGGCATTATAGGTCTTGGTCGTATGGGTGGCGGCATTGCCCGCAGATTAGTGGCCGCTGGATATCATGTGTATGGATATGATCAATCAGCACATGCCCAAACACCGGAGGGTGTTGTTCGTGTCGCATCTCTTGCGCATATGTATCAAGCTGTGCAGTGCATTTTGTTGTTATTGCCTGCTGGTGAAGTGATAGATGAAGTCTTATTTTCTCTGGCACTGGAAGCTGCACTGCAAGCAACAGGAAAATCTTGTTTTGTGGTAGATTGTGGTAACAGTTTGTATACCGATACTATTGCGCGCCATGAAGCATTGCTCGGGCGTGGTATTATTTTTTCAGATGCTGGTGTTTCAGGAGGCTTGCACGGTGCAGTTGATGGGTACTGTGTGATGGCAGGTGGATCAACTGAAGCTCTCGCCGTAGTTGCTCAGTATTTGCAGGCGTTTGCTATGCCAGGTGGCTTTGCACATGTTGGGGGTATTGGCGCAGGTCACTATGTAAAAATGGTTCATAATGCAATTGAATATGGACTGCTTCAAGCGTACGCAGAAGGATTTCATATGCTGCAAAAAAGTCCGATTGTGGATGCAGCTTCGGCGCATATTGCACAATTATGGCAGCACGGTTCGGTTATTCGTTCGCACCTGCTTCATTTACTGCAAGGCGTGCTCAGCGATGAGCAGCGCATTGGAGAAACAAGTGGCGTGATTAATGAAAATGGTACCGGCCGTTGGGCGCTTGCTGTTGCAGAAAAGCAAAAGATTAAAATGCCGGTTATTGCTGAGTCGCTTGCTGTGCGATCTCGCTCACGCGAGACGGGTGGTGATTATGCAACAAAATTGGTTGCGTTATTACGTAATGCGTTTGGTGGTCATCCGGTTGAAAAAGAACGGCAGGGATAAATAGTATGACAAGATGCTTTGTTGATATTAGCTGGCCATTACAGGAGGGCATGGTTTCATATAAAAACCGTCATCCATTGAAAATTGAAGTGCTCCGCACTTTTGCTGAGCATGGAATTGCAGACTCGCGGTGCTGCCAGCTGCATATGCATGCCGGCACCCATGTGGATGCACCAAAGCACTGTATTGAAGGTGGCGCAGGGGTGGAAACGCTTTCTCTTGCAGCTATGAATGGACCTTGTCGTGTGCTGGATTTAACGCAGATTATTGGTGAGCGGATTGAGGCGACCGATTTGGTGCAATTTTCAATTCAGAACGGCGAGCGAATTTTGCTTAAAACACGCAATAGTGCCATGCCTGCCATAGGTTCTTATAATCTGCAAGAAATATATCTAGCCGCAAGTGCTGCACGCTATCTGGCCGAGTGTGGGGTGCTTTTGGTAGGGGTTGATGGGCTTGGCCTTGAACGAGATCAGCCTGGATATGCATCGCATCGAGCGTTATTTGATGCAGGAATTATTATTGTTGAAGGACTCCGACTTGCTCCTGTTGATACAACGCGAGTCTATGAGCTACATCTTTTGCCGCTTCCATTTGTTGGTACCGATGGAGCGCCGGCGCGTGCAGTTTTAAGTTTTTAGAAAAGTACGCCTTTTACCACGGTATTGGTATTAAATTGCCAATTATTTGACAACTGTTTAGTGGCGCCTTAGTCTATGGGCAATTGTGGTTACATGGCGTTACTTATTATCAGGAGCATATATGGAAACAGAGATCATAAATTGGACTAAAGCAGCCGCTAATTTAAGTGCTGGACTATGCATGGGAATTGGAGCTCTGGGGCCATCACTCGGTCAAGGGTATATTGGTGGTAAGGCGTGTGAAAGTATCAGCCGCAATCCAGAAAGTTACAGCTCAATTTTTAGTACAATGATGTTTGCACTTGTAGCAGCAGAAACCTCTTCTATTTATGCGTTTATTATTTCATTAATGCTATTATTCCGTGCATAGGTAATAGTTCAATTTTGGGGTGCCATGATAGCGTTTAATCTCACACTGATTGTTCAAATTATAAATTTTTGCGTCGTGTACTATTTTTTGCGTCGAATGATTTTTGACCCCGTGATTGATGCATTGATTAAACAGCGCATTGAAGAACGTCGGCTCACCGAAGAGATTATTCTGAAGAAGCAAGACATAGCAAGTTTTCAGCTTGAAAAAGCATCGCAGTTGATTCAATTTCAGCAAGATGTAAAAGTGCAGCTTGCTAGTGATACTATTCATATTCCTCTCAGTCCTCAGTCAGCAAGTCGGGTTCATTTAAAACCTTTGTCGGTTGAAGAGCTGCTGGTTTTTAAAAAGCAGTTAGAGGAGCGCTTGCATGCTGGAAATTAGCGGAATCCCGGTACTTACTCTGGTTGTGCAACTTCTTTTGTTTGTGTTGTTTTTGGTTAAAGCGTGGGGGCTGCTGCAGGAATATGTTTTGCCGCGTCTGCGTGAACACAAACAAGATTCATATGAAAAATGGATGCAGCTTCAAGAAGAACATCTTTTATTAGTGTCGCAAAAAAAACAATTAGCCACGCAGTTTTTGCAGCAAGAAAAACAGATTGCATTGTTGACTGCAAAATTAGAATCATGGCATTTGATTTGTTATCATAAAGAAAAAGAGCGTGAGAGCATGGTTGCTGATCGCGCGCGTATTATTAATGAGCGGGCGGCGCATCAACAGAATGCAGCGGCGCAAGCTCGCCTGGCAGCACAAGCAGGACGTGATCTTGTGAGCATGGTTACTGAGAGTGTGCAGCGCGATACAGATGCTCTCTTTGGCCGCTATATGACTGCGGCAGCGGGAAAATTAGCAAGTATGGATAAAAAGGATACAGTGTATGAATCGGTTTACACAAAAAAAACAGAAAGCGCGTAATTTTGCACGCGCATTTTTGCGAGTGCAGGCCATTTCTGAACAAGATCTTTTTCAAGGGATTGCCCGCCTGAAAGAATGTTTGACAAGTAGCCCTATGGTGTTTCATGTGCTGGAATTAAGCAGCATGCACAGCGAAGAAAAATATCAAGCAATTGCAGCGCTTTCGCAGCGTCTACAGCTGGTGCCAGCGCTTGGTGATTTGCTGTGTGCTGTGCTGCGCTATAAAGAATTTGATTTATTGGCATGCATTCTTGATATGCTTGAAGATGAGTTTAAAAGAATGCAAGGTATTCATGAAGTGATGGTAACAACATCTCATGCGCTTACTGATGAAGCGCGCAACGCGCTTGAATCTCAGTTGCGACTTAAAATTCCAGGGTCACTACGATTTATGTATACACTCGACACAGCACTTATTGCTGGAATAAAAATTCAAACCCCCTTGTATTACTGGGAACATAGTGTTGCCAGAACTATACGTCAGTTGCAACAACAGTTATGCATACAGGAGTCATGATGAAGCAAACAGCAGGTGTTATTTCTCTTATTGAAAAAGCATTAACACCAAATGCACAAACTGCAATCGAAGAAGTTGGTACCGTTATTGGAGTTGGTGATGGTATTTGTAAAGTATATGGTTTAACCAACGTTATTTATGGCGAACTTGTGTTATTTGAGTCAGGTGCGCGCGGGATAGTAATGGATCTTGATGAAGATTACGTCTCAATTATTTTGCTTAATCATGCTGCTGATGTCTTTGAACAAGAAGTTGTACGGCGCACGGGGCACTTATTTCAGATTCCGGTTGGCGATGCACTTTTAGGGCGGGTAGTGAGCCCGTCAGGGGAGCCGATTGACGCGATGGGAGAAATTGTCGCCAGTGAAATGCGAGCCATTGAGCGTACAGCACCTGGGATTATTACTCGAACGCCGGTATGTCAGCCGCTTGAAACAGGATGCTTAGTTATTGATGCGTTGATTCCAATTGGAAAAGGGCAACGTGAGTTGCTTATTGGAAACAGAAGTACTGGTAAAACAACAACTGCTATCAACACTATTATTAATCAAAAAGGCAAGAACGTTATTTGTATTTATGTTGTGATCGGACACAAGCAGTCTGACACTGCAAAAATGATTCACCTCCTGCAGCAGTATGATGCGCTTTCATATACTATTATTGTTGATGCAAGCGCAAAAGCAACCGCTCTTGAGCAGTTTCTGTCTCCTTATGTGGGATGCACCATGGGCGAGTATTTCATGGATGCAGGTAAGGATGTTTTGATTGTGTATGATGATTTAAGTAATCATGCTATTGCGTATCGTGAGCTTTCATTGTTACTGCGCCGTCCCCCAGGACGTGAAGCGTATCCAGGGGATATTTTCTATATTCATTCACGACTTCTTGAGCGTGCGGGCAAGATGCATGCTGATCACGGTGGTGGTTCTATGACCGCTCTGCCAATTATCCAAACGCAAGGCGATGATATTGCGGCGTATATTGCGACAAATTTGATTTCTATTACCGATGGCCAGGTGTTTTTCGATACTAATATGTTTAATAATGGTATTCGTCCCGCTATTAGTATTGGATTATCAGTATCTCGTGTTGGGGGCGCTGCACAGATTAAGAGTATGAAAAAGATTTCTGGGTCGCTCAAGCTTGAGCTTGCACAATTTGAAGCACTTGCGGCATTTATGCAGTTTGGCTCTGAGCTTGATACAACAAGTCAGCGGGCTATTGATAGGGGTCAGCGTGCGATTCAGCTTTTGAAGCAGGATTTGCATGCAACATATAGCCAAGCAGAAGAAATTATATTTTTGTTTTTGCTGCAAGAGAATTTCTTTGACCGTCTTGATATGGCTCAGATTAATATGTTTGCCCGCCAATTTGTTTCATATTTGCTAGAAATTTACCCACAGGTTTTTCATGCGGTTGAAGCGCCAGACGGACTCACTGAAACGGTTGAATCAGCAATTAAGCGAGCAGCAGAAGAGTTTATTTTGGTGTTCTCAAAGCCAAAGGATGCAGCGTAAGCTTAAAAAGGGAACCCCCCGACTTAGAGAAATCGGAGGGTTGGGGGCGAACAATACAGTAAAGCATTGTTCATTTAGGGACATTATAGTGAGTAGCACGTGTCTGAGTGGTGTTTTCTCTTACTACGCAGCGGAGACTATCAATCGGGTTTTTCTGTGTCAACAAAACCTGAAACCGATTTGAACAGTGGGCGCAGATCGGGCAATGAAAGCAATGTAATCTTCTAAAAAAGGCAAATGAGCCTTGGTCATAAAACTTACCGCGACGTCAATTGTGTTTTGGTGATTTGCCAAAAAGCTGCCTTTTATATCTGGGGCTTAATTTGATTCGTGGCATGCCGGGGCGGCGTTTGTTTGGTGTTGCGCCTACATGAGCTGCTGGCATTCCCTCGCCGCTATATTTTATTTGTTCTCGAACGAGAACTCCGGCATCGTTATATGATGTTGTCCCTCTTCTAAATGGTGTGCGCGGGGGACGTGCATTTGTGTTTGCCTTCGGTGTTGTGTGTTTAGGTGTGTCTGTTCTATTAAAATCACTCGGCGTATGCGGTGAGTACATTAGTGAATCGCCTGAAGTATCTGGTGAGAGAAAGAAAGAGGGTGATGTGCCAGATGCTGGAGTAGTTTGTGCGAGAGATGAGGGGCTTTGAAGAAGGTCGAGTAATTCAGGCTTTCTTGGAGTTTTTGGAACGTTGCCATCACCTACTTCACGTATTGGTGGGAGATCTAGTATTGGAATGCGGACCTTATTTTTCGATTTACTGCCATGTGTGGCATACACATATGCCGCTCCTGCTGCAGTGATAGCAACAAGACCTGTGCCAAGAACAGAATAGAGAATGGTCTTTTGATGCTTTCTTGATAGTTTTGCTTCACAGGGCATGTGTACTGCAAGCATCAAAAATAAAGAGGATAAACCCCGAAGAATGTGATTCATGGTGCGTTTTGATAGAGTAAAAATGAGATTGCATATGCATGGAATAATGCAGGAGATATAATTGAGTATACTCAGATTTTAATAAAAATCTATTATCGTAAAGCATTTCTCGCTGCGTTATGGATATTTTGTCTTTTTTGGATCGCTTGTTCTTGGGCTTCTTTGAATGATTGTTTTTCTTTCACAATTGCTTTTTCATGCCGATGCTCGGTTCTTTTTTGTTTATAAAGCTGTTTTGTTTCTTCTTTAAAGTCAGCAGAGGTCCGATGTGCTTGCGTGTGCTGGAAGAGCGTTTGAAGTTTTTTTTGTTTA
>JBIKTS010000036.1:0-8356 GCA_044347985.1 Candidatus Babeliales bacterium | reverse complement strand
ATGGGGGCGCTTTCAAATTACTTAGGTATTCCGGGTGAGAAAGAATATTGGAGTAAAGGGGTAACCAACTGCGCCGTGTGTGAAGGATCACTATATAAAGATAAAACCGTGTGCGTTGTAGGTGGCGGTAATAGTGCGATTGAAGAAGCTCATTATCTTGCCGGTATTGCACGCAAAGTATATGTGTTTGTGCGCCGCGATGTGCTCCGTGCTACTGATAACCGCAAAGATGATCTTGCCGCAATGAAAAATGTTGAATTTGTATACAACCATTCATTACAAAAAATTGTCGGTGATGGCGCGCAAGTAACCGGTGTGGTAGCAGTTGATGCACGAACAAATGTGGCCACTGAGTATCCAATGGATGGTGTATTTTTAGCTATTGGATTTACACCTAACACTGCGTTGTTTAAGAATTCTCTTGCGCTGACTGAGCAGGGATATATCGCGTTAAAGCATGACCAAGAAACATCGGTACCTGGTATTTTTGCAGTGGGTGATATTGTAGATCCGGTGTACAAGCAAGCGGTGACCGCTGCTGGTGACGGATGTCGCGCTGCGCTTCAGGCGCATCACTTTTTGCAGCAGTGTGGATATACGCCAAAACCGGTTCAAACTGCAAAATCTGCGAGTGCACCAGTTGCTGTTGTATCTGAAAAGAAAACAGAAAGCAAAGAGTCAACGGTTGTTGCGCCTGCTGAGTCTGTAATAACACAACATGCATATGCTCCTGGTATTGCGCATGAAATGAAGTCGACGCAAGAAGTACTTGATTTGATTGCGACATCAGACAAGCCAGTGATCATCGATTTCCATGCGGTTTGGTGTGGGCCGTGTCGTCAAATGGCGCCGATGTATTCACGCCTTGCTGAGCGCTATGCAGAAAAGGCAACGTTTATCAAAATCAATATCGATGACCTTGGAGGATTTGCAACACAATACCGTATTCAAGGTGTTCCAACGTTTGTGTTTATCAAAGGAGGTGTTGAGAAACATCGCATTGTTGGTGGCGGGGCTACTGAGAAGCAGTTCGCTGAGAAGATTGATTCGTTGATTTAGGGCGCGGTTACGATTTTAGTTTTACAGTGTTGTGGCGCCTCGAGGAACGCTCTCTCGCCGGGTCCTCGGTTTTCCCATTTTTGCAAATACTTGAGCAAAAATGGGCCAGACTCCGGCTCACGAGGTCCCTCCTTCGGCTTTTTTCTCTTTTCAAATTTGTAAATCGTGTAAGCAGCCAGATCACCCTGCAGAGAATATCCAGCCTACGCATGAAGCTGCGGCGGACAGCCTATTCCCTTGCGAGCCTGCCAGCCATAGCTCGAAGATCGACGGTATAATTCTGATTAATAGTATGAAATAGTTTATGGTCCAGCCTACGCATGAAGCTACGGCGGACAGCCGTCTTAAGCCTTTGCGGGCCTGCCAGCCATAGCTCGAAGAGCGACGGCTGGTTCGGATTTTGGCAACGCCAAAACCGTATGTCTGAGCAAACAGGGTAGTTCTGGTGCGACAACCATTACAGATTTATGGTTTGATATAAATTATCAATTATTTACCTGTAAGCGTTTAGACGCAGCAGTTTTGCAACTCTAAAATATTTGATTATCGCGTAATGCAACACGCCTTATATTTCTTGCCTGATCCACACGGACATGCATCATTACGGCCGACTTTTGCAATTTCACGTTTTACTGGTTTTGGTGCAGCTTTAGTTTCTTCTTTTTGTGCATGGATTTCTTCTGCTTCTAGAAATTCTTTGATGCGTGCTGCAGTTATTTTTGCAACATGCTCAGAAGAAAACAATGTCGGGTCAAGATGGAAAATGCGATGCACAACATCTCCTTTAATTGCATTCATCATTTGTATGAATGTATCAAATGCTTCTTTTTTGTATTCGATCAGTGGATTCTTTTGGCCGTATCCACGCAGGCCGATGCCTTCTTTTAATGAGTCGAGTACTTGCAGATGTATTTTCCAGTATTGATCAACGAGCTCCAGGAGTATCCATTGCTCAGTATCTTTGATCATGTAGATATCCATGGTATCGCGTGCTTGTTGATAGTGCATGGTAATATGATCGATCAAGACTTGTGTGCTTGCATGAAGATTACTGTTTATTGCAGCAATCAGTTCTTGCGCAGGGATTTTGGTAATTCGTTGCAGCGCTGTGCACAGCTCAAGTTGTTCTGCGGGTGATGGATTTGGGCGTGGCGCATAAATAGCAACTTGTGATTGCACCCAATCTGATATGATTTCATTAATAATAAGATGAGTATGTTCTTGGCCATCAAGAATTTCGCGACGATATTCGTAGATAACTTTTCGCTGTTGGTTGAGCACGTCATCATATTCGATCAGATTTTTGCGTGATTCAAAATGATGTTTTTCAACTTTTTCTTGTGCGCTTTCAATACTGCGCGAGACCATTGGATGTTCGATGCGTTCCCCTTCAACCATTCCAACACGAATCATAATATTTTTGAGACGATCGCCAGCAAAAATTCTGATGAGACTATCTTCAAGAGAGAGATAAAATTTTGATGATCCGGGATCGCCTTGCCGTCCTGCACGGCCGCGCAATTGATTGTCGATGCGACGGCTTTCATGCCGTTCTGTTCCGATGATTCTCAGACCTCCTAGTTCGCGTACGCCATCACCAAGTTTGATGTCAGTACCACGGCCTGCCATATTTGTTGCAATAGTTACACGTCCAGCTTCCCCGGCGTGAATAATAATTTCTGCTTCGCGTGCATGCTGTTTTGCGTTGAGGATTTCGTGTGGAATGCCGCGCATTTTGAGTAAGTGTCCTAAATACTCAGATGTTTCTACTGATACGGTTCCTACAAGGACTGGAATTTTTTTTGCATGCGTTTCTGCGATGTCTTGAATGATTGCTTCAAATTTATCTTTTTGTGTTAAAAAAATTGCATCAGGTTCGTCGACTCGTTGTACTGGTTTATTGGTGGGAATGCTCACTACATCAAGTTTGTAGATGCTATGAAATTCTTCTGCTTCAGTTTGCCCTGTGCCGGTCATGCCAGCTAATTTGCTGTACATACGAAAGTAATTTTGAAGAGTGATTGATGCAAGTGTCTGGTTTTCTCGTTCTATTTTTACCCCTTCTTTTGCTTCAAGTGCTTGATGCAATCCATCTGAATAGCGCCGGCCTGGAAGAATGCGTCCTGTAAATTCATCAACAATTAATACATCATTGTCGCGTACTACATATTCCACATCTTTGGTAAATAAGGTGTGCGCGCGGAGTGCTTGGTTTACGTGATGGAGGAGTAGGGTGTGCTCTGGAGCAAAAAGATTTTCGATATTGAGTCGTCTTTCAACCAAGTCGGTTCCTTCTTCTGATAAATGCACTGAGCGGCTTTTTTCATCAAGCTCGTAGTGAGTATCTTTTTTAAGGCCTATGACTGCACGGTTGGTGATTTCATACAAAGAACTACTTTTTTCAGCAGCACCAGAAATAATGAGTGGAGTTCGTGCTTCGTCAATAAGAATGGAGTCAACTTCGTCCACGATGGCAAAGTTTTGTCCACGTTGCACATACTCACTAATGTTGAATTTCATGTTGTCGCGCAAATAGTCGAAACCAAATTCACTGTTGGTGCCATACGTAATATCGGCAGCGTATGCCGCTTTATGTTCTGCGCTGTTCATATTATTTTGAATTATGCCAACTGATACTCCCAGTGCGTTGTAAATAGGCATCATCCATTCTGCGTCGCGGCGTACTAGATAGTCGTTAACTGTGACAAGATGAGCGCCTTTGCCTGAAAGACTATTGAGATACAGCGCCAAGGTTGAAACGAGTGTTTTTCCTTCACCGGTTTTCATTTCTGCAATTTTACCTTCATGGAGCACAATACCACCAATTAATTGTACGTCGTAGTGACGCATATTCATGGTGCGACGACTTGCTTCACGCACTGCGGCAAATGCTTCCGGAAGAATATCATCAAGCGTTGCGCCATTTGCGACACGCTCTTTAAATGCGGGAGTGAGCGCGGCAAGTTCGCTATCAGAGAGCGCTTGCATTGTTTGCTCAAGTTCGTTGATGAGCACAACTTTTTTTCGAAGCCGATTGATTTCCCGACTGTTTTTTGTTCCAAAAATTTTTGCAAGAACGAGGGTGAGCATACAGCGACTTTCGATTATAAAAATATAAAGCTATTATTACGTGCGGGTATTTTATCATACTTAAGTATTAGGACAATGATCAATCTGAGCAAAATGTCATGATTACTTTACAAAAGTGCGGGCATATTTTACTTTGTTGCCTAGAGTAAAACAACGGTTTTCACTAATTCTCAATCAATACAAATAAGAGAATAGAAAAAATAATAATTTAGTCAGGAGTGGCAATGCAGAATCAAACTGCACTTGAGTCTTTATTTAATGAGCAAGAACGTATCGGTATTGTACTTCGCACCAGCGGGACAATTGTTGATGTACAATTCTCAGGGCAAAAATTGCCACAGATCCATAATCTGTTGGTGATCAAAGTTCCCCGGCAAGATGAGAGTGGATCGTTTGCATATGTCAGTGTAGAAGTTGCACAGCATATTGGCGATTGTGTTGTACGCTGTGTTGCGTTGGAAGCGCTTGGCAATATTTCTCGCGGTGTCAGAGTTGTTGATACCGGTGGCCCCATCCATGTACCGGTTGGCCCACAAGTCCTTGGGCATGTGTTTGACGTGCTTGGTCGTACAATCGACGGCACCGAGCAAGTGGTGGGAGAAGAGCAGTGGTCGATTTATCGCAATGCGCCCATGTTGATTGATCAAGATATTAATAATGAAATCTTGGAAACAGGAATTAAAGTTATCGATTTGCTTTGTCCATATTTAAAAGGTTCAAAGATTGGATTATTTGGTGGAGCCGGTGTTGGTAAAACAATTTTGGTGCAAGAATTAATTCGTAACGTGGGAATAGAGCACGGCGGTTATTCAGTATTTGTTGGTATTGGTGAGCGTACCCGCGAGGGAAATGATTTATGGCTTGCAATGAAAGAAACCGGCGTTCTTGATAAAACTGCATTAGTGTTTGGACAAATGGGCGATATGCCTGGCGCGCGGCTTCGTGTCGGGCTGAGCGGGCTGACCATGGCAGAATATTTTAGAGACACTGAAAAAAAAGACACACTTCTTTTTATTGATAATATTTTTCGTTACGTGCAAGCCGGCACCGAAGTGTCTGCGTTGCTGGGACGTATGCCATCAGCAGTAGGATATCAACCAACCCTGGCTTCAGAAATGGGTATGTTGCAAGAGCGGATTACCAGTACCAAAGATGGATCGATTACCTCTATTCAGGCGGTGTATGTGCCGGCTGATGACTATACTGATCCAGCGCCATCAACAACATTTCATCACTTAGACGCAAGTACGGTGCTTTCTCGTAAAATAGCACAGCAAGGATTGTTTCCTGCGGTTGATCCGCTTGCTTCAGTATCAAAAGGTCTGACTCCAGAAGTGGTGGGGGATCAGCACTATCAGGTTGCGCGTGCAGTACAAAGAACCCTTCAGAAGTATCAAGAGCTCCAAGATATTATTGCAATTTTGGGAGTGGATGAACTGTCAGATGCCGATAAGTTGATTGTGAGTCGCGCTAAAAAGATTCAAAACTTTTTAACGCAACCACTGTTTGTGGGTGAGCAGTATACGGGCATGGCCGGTGTGTTTGTGCCGCGTGAGAAAACAGTAGCAGATTTTGAAAAAATCATTTTTGGGCATTGTGATAAGATGCCAGAGCAAGCATTTTACATGGTCGGCACGCTTGAAGATGCAGTACAAAAAATGAAGCGTTTGCAGCAGCGGTAATTGAAAAAGGTATATACATCATGACGTTACAGCTCAGTATATTACGGCCGTTTTCTGAAGAAAAAATGCAGGTCGAGTGGGTGTGTGTTGAATGTCCGGGGGGTAGCTTTACTGTCGGACTTGGGCATCGCCCTTTGGTAAATATGTTGATGGGCGGCAAGCCTGTTGTATATCGCGCGCAAGGAGTTGATCATACACTTGAGATTCCTGCTGAGGGGGGAATGGTGCATGTTGTAAACAACCAAGTGACGCTTTTATTGAGCTGATTGCTAAATACTGCGCTGGTTGTTAGAATACGCGCATCCTTGAAAGCAAATTTGAGTGCTTTCAGGGTTTTTGTTTTTTTTAGGGTTTAGGGTTCATATGCAGTGGTTTTCCCAAGCAGTAAGCAATTTATGGGGATTGTCTTCTGGTTCTGAGTTAAAAAAGTTTTTATATCTTGCGGCAGGTGCATTTTGTCTGCTTGGCTCATTTTCTCCGCTTAAGCCGTTGAAAGAGAGTCTATTTATTAGCATGGTGGGGCCTGAGTATTATCCACACGTTAAAACACTGAGTGTTGTGCTGATGTTCTTTGTGGTACTTGTGTACTCTAAGATTGTGGATTATTTTTCTAAGCAGCACTTGATGTATACTTTCTTGAGCTTCTTTGTTGTTGTGGGAGCTGGGTTTGTTCTTGCGTTGTCACATCCCAATATTGGGCTTGCTAATAAAGTGGTGAGCGTTGATCGCTGGGTTGCGTGGGGCTTCTATTTGTTCGTTGAAACATACCTCACGGTGATGATTTCACTTTTTTGGTCGTTTGTGAATGACGTTACGTCTGCTGCATCGGCAAAAAAAGGGTATGGTATGATTATGTTTGGCTCTCAGACTGGCGCGTTATGCTTTGCTGTGGTTGCAAAAATGATGATTGCAGATGTTACTGCCTACACCATTCGTGTGCCGATTTTGATTGCCCTTTCATTAGGACTATTTTCATTACTTGGATTCTTTGTTTGGCGATTGACTCAATTGTTGCCACCAGTGCCGGCTGCACATCATGATCGAGCATCTGAGGGGCAGTCGCTAGGAGTTCTTGCGGGCCTGAAGATTGTGCTTACACGGCCGTATGTTGCAGGGCTTTTTTTACTGGTTTTGTTTCAAGAAATGATTATGTCTCTTATGCACTATCAACAAGCGTATTTGGCAAAATTGACGTTTACTCAGGATAGTCTTTTGACTAATTATTTTTTCAGTATGAATCTGATATTGCAGGTTCTTTCATGTGGGTTTGCGCTGTTGGGTACGTCGTATATACACCGAACAATTGGCACACGGGCAAGTTTAATGAGTTTTCCATTGCTCTTAATTGTATCAGCAATTGCATATCTTGTGGTTCCTACTCTGTTTGTGGTTACTATATTTATTGTCCTTTTGAAGGGGCTTCATTATGCGTTTAATCAGCCAGTGCGAGAAACGTTGTATATTCCTACTTCAAAGGATATTAAGTATAAAGCGAAGGCGTGGATTGATGTTGTTGGCATGCGCGGTGCAAAAGCGGTAGGCTTTCAGCTGGCTGGATTTCTGGGCCATGCGTCAGGAATTATTGGAGTGGTAGTCTTGGGTTTGCTCTCATTATGGACAGGTGTAGCAAGCGTTATTGGCAAGAAGAATGAAGATGCTGCCGCAAAAAACACTGTTATTAGATAGGAATTTATGATTACTCGTTTGCGTTTCTATTTCTGGGGAGACCTTCTCCCTTCAGAAGTAAAAAAATTTTCGATTTTGAGCGGAATATTTTTTTTATTGATTGGTGCATATTGGCTTTTACGCACGCAGAAGGATGCAACGTTTGATGCAATTGTGGGTCTTGCGTATCAGCCGCGTGCAAAACTGTTGTCATGGGGTGCATCAATTGTGCTGGTCCTTATTTATTCTAAATTGGTGGACGTGCTGGGTAAGAAAAATCTCTTGCTTCTTCTTTCGTCAGTTTTTGGAGGGGCGTTCTTGACAGTGGCATGCTGTCTTGCATGGGCACCGTTTGGATTTACCGATCCTGTCGCTTCGCCGCATCGCATTTTTGGTTGGATTATTTATGTGCTTGTCGAATCACTCGGCTCGTTGATGGTTGGGCTTTTTTGGGCGTTTGTGACCAGTACGACGAGTGCAGAATCGGCTAAGAAAGGGTATCCAATTATTATTGCCGGTTCGCAGTGCGGCTCACTTTTGGGATCGTTTTGTTCGTGGAAATCTGCATGGTTTGGTAATGCGTTTTTATTTGGTGCAAGTTCTGTGGCATTAGCGCTTATTGCGCCTATGGTATTTTGGTATTTAAAAACAGTGACGGTTCGTACCACGATACCGCAAACTCCTGAGCAGCAAAAAATCAAAACCGGTGTTTTTGAAGGGTTGAAAATTTTGATGACACGGCCGTATGTTGCAGGGATTTTAGTTGTTTCTACCGTGTATGAAGTGATTACGACTATTCTTGAATTTGAAATGAAGCTGGTTGCGCGTCAGTTGTACACAACGCGTGAAGCGTTCGCCTC
>JBIKTS010000066.1:0-5391 GCA_044347985.1 Candidatus Babeliales bacterium | reverse complement strand
GCCGAAGATTATTGGTATACACATCCTTAATAGATAACACGCCGGTGCCCTTGCGGCGACTAGCAGGCACTTCTATGCGATCAATCCCCGCAAGATATCGTCCAGTAAGAGAAGCAGGATTTGCCTTAATTTGATCAGGTGTGCCTACAGCAACCACCTCACCACCAAGCAGTCCTGCTGCCGGACCCATGTCAAGCACATAGTCAGATTCTGCGATAGTATCCAAATCGTGCTCAACAACAAGCACGGTGTTTCCATGATCACGAAGTTTTTTCAGGGTTGCAATGAGACGATCGTTATCGCGCTGGTGCAGTCCAATACTTGGCTCGTCAAGCACGTACAACACGCCACTGAGGGCAGAACCAATTTGTGTAGCAAGCCGAATCCGCTGCCCTTCCCCACCAGACAATGTCCGAGCTGAACGACTGAGTGTTAAATAATTAAGTCCCACATCACACAAGAAAGTAAGCCTGCTTGAGATTTCTCGAATCAGCCCTTCCGCAATTGCATTCTGCTGATCTGAAAGCTGCAAAGACGAAAGCCGCTCAAGAAGCTGACGAATGGAAAGTGAGCTCATTTCTACAATAGAGAGCCCATCAACACGCACCGAGCGCGCTTCGGGACGAAGCCGCGCACCATTACATGTTTCACAGACAATTTCACCCGGATTGCGCGCGAGCCAATAACTCATTCCTTCAGAAGATTGGGGAAGCCCAAAATGAGTCGTAATCCCCAGTCCATTACAACTGCGGCACGCACCGAGTGGTGAATTAAACGAAAACAGACGTGGCTCAAGCTCAGGAAACGAACTATTACAGCGTACACACATACGCTCTGCAGAAAAAAGACGAGGCTCAAGCGCCTCATTGGCCGGCACTACGCGACACACTCCGTGCGCCAGCGGAAATGCTTTTTCGATCGCTTCCTGCACGCGAACTTCTTCAGTCTCTGTTAATGTTAATTGATCGATACATACTTCAATCGTATGCCTTTTTGTTTTGGCAAGCATCAATCCAATAATTTCATCACGATTGGTGAGGCGATACGCATCACCGTCAATTAAGAAGCGGTAATATCCCCGTTCTACAAATCCTTGTAATTCATTAATAAATTCTCCTTTGCGCTCAATAGCAATCGGCGCAGTAATGGTCACTTGCATGCCAGCCATAGAACTCAAAATACTGCGCGCAACCGTTTGCGGAGATTCGGCACGAATTTCTTGATCACACTGTGGGCAATACGGCACCCCTGCGCGAGCAAACAGCACTCGCAAATAATCGTAAATTTCTGTAATGGTCCCAACAGTCGAACGCGGATTGTAGCCAACGGTTTTTTGATCAATGGCAATCGCTGGACACAAGCCCTCAATTTTATCCACATCAGGTTTTTTAGAGACCCCCAAGAACTGGCGCGCATACGATGACAACGACTCAACATACCGTCGCCGCCCCTCTGCATATAATGTATCAAGCGCTAACGAACTTTTTCCTGACCCAGAAGGCCCGGTCACAATAACCAGCTTATTTTTAGGAATCTCAACATTAACAGAACGCAAGTTGTGTTCTCGTGCGCCACGAACAATTATTTTTTCAACATTCATAGAGGGTTCCTTACAGGATCATTACAAGCTTAGATCTCTGAAAGGTAGCAAAGGCTGCAAAAAATAGCAAAATAGGATGCGGGTTTGTAAGCGTCTAGACTGCTTCGTACCTCGCAGAGACGAAGTCACGCACCCGTCACCATTATAAGGCATACCATCAGCGTTGCATGATTACTACCAGTAACTGGACTGCTTCGCTTCGCTCGCAGAGACGGTGGCTAGGCAGAGACGGTGGGCAATAGCTTTGGTGACGGTTCAAGGAGCGCAGCGGGTGTGTCGTCATTGCGAGGAGCGCAGCGACGAAGCAATCCAGTCGCATAATCTGGAATGCTTCGTTTCTCCAGAGACACTCATGCAATCATAAGCTAATTATTATCTTCTTGCTTCTCAACGGGCCTGCCTGAGTCCCACCAAGAATACACACGCCCTTTAGCTCCTTCATACCATGCTTGTCCGGTCACCGAATCCCAACCGAAGTGTGGCGGCAAATCTGCAGGTCGTGGTTTTAAAGAAGGTGCCTGGGCTGCAGACTCATTGGGCTGCCCCCAGCCAGGAAGCAAATTCCCTTTTGAATCATACCCTTCGCGCGTTTCTTTTTTAGGCTGAGAGCCTCCCCCTACCGCCGGTAACGGAGAAGAAACTGCCGGAACAGTTCCAGGCTGCTTTCGCATGATCATACCAACCTTATATGCACTAACCGCAGTCAAAATGCCCGCAAGTGTTGCAAGCGATGAACCCCAAAATACTCGCTTTTCAGCTGTATCTTGCTGATCACGCAGCACAATATTACGTGGTTTATAGGTGCGCTGTATTCGTATTTTTTTAAGTTTATTTTTTGCAGCAATTGCAGTGTATAGCCCCGCAGCGCTCAAAAGAGCTCCAATACCTGCACCAGCAGTCCACCCCCATGGCACAGATGTTTTTTCACTTCTTACTGCCTGATTAGTACAACTCATAAATACGGCTAGACACAAGCACATAAGGCGCATTGTAAAGTTCACTGACAAAGCATAGTCTTGTTGTTTCATATTTTAGTTCCCCCATCCTTTTACTTTACACAAAAATAAAAAACAACGAGAGAAAAAAATAATTACGCCGAAAAACCCTCTGATCAAGAGCTTTTCGGCGCACAAAGCAGTACAGTACCAAAGCAAGATTAAAACTGGAGAGATAATCCGCCAAAGACCCGTGTTTCTTTTGTCGTATTTTTGCCTGCAAATCGATGCTGCAATCCACCATGAATACTGCACAGTGAGCTCAAACGATATCCTGTCGACACGAGAACCTCATGCATGCGAGATCCGGTGCCCTCTGTCACAACATCAAGCGCGTACATTTCAGGTTTTTCAATGCCTGACAAATGCGTTTGTTGTTGACCGTTAAATCGATACAATACCGTGGCAAACATTGGCTTACCAAAGCAACGTTCAAATGTATTACCAAGTTCAAAGACACATGACAATCCTTTATGCATGGTTACCGTATGCACGGTAGAAGCAAACCCACGAACCAATGTTTCTGGATATTGAGCAAAAGCAGCGCCTCCCATTCCTATAACATCAGAAAAGGGAATAGTGCGAGGGAAGACTTCAATCATGCGATCACCAATGTTGCTCACACCATTGTATGACAGAGAATACGGAACACGCGCACCATGTTTAAATGGAACACTATATCCAACCTGCATACCCACAAATGGATTAATCATTAATCCCCGATGCCATGCAAAACGAGCGTTTACTGACACCGTTGTTGCTCCATCACCGAGTGCTGGCTCTACCAAAGCGATATTGCGACCAGTTTTTCCTGTATTAAGTTTTAATTGCACGCCGAATTGAGAGTCATCAACATATCGAATCGGCTGATCATATGAAAGAGCTAACCGAATATCACCAAGCCCTACTTCTTCTTGTCGTTTATCAAATGCAATACCAGTATCTTTGAGTACATGCTGCAAAAAATTATTCATATTGCTGTACGATTGATAAAAACCAGGTGCCTCGATCGCCTCTCGCACGCCGCCAAGTGCTGCACTCCGTACTGACGAGTTGCTTACCGTTGTTGCATCAACAAGCGCATCACGATTTGAGCGACTAATTTCTGCTTGTGGAGCAAGCTCGATATTATTTTCTTGCCGCACGATTGGACAGTGAATATGAAACGACAATCTCTTTTGAAGAAACGAGCGACGATATGAAAGTAAAATTTCTTGTCGTGAACGCGAACTTTCAAACGCTACTTCTTGACCTGATAATAAATATAAAAAATGCCGACTATTAGTAGCAAGTGGTACAGAATCACTCACAGAGCGAAATACACACGCTTCTTCTTGGGCGAGCAAACGACTGGCGACAAAAGCATCTTTAACTAAAAATGATGAACGACCAATCTCAACGACTGAAGGATCACTTTCTCTGCCCGTACTATCAAATCCTTTCTTTGCCCACGCATGACTAAACTGTAATCCAATTTCTTCATCAGCAGGAACATGCAAATATTCTACAGCAGGTTTTTTATCTAAATATTGCTGCCAATCAAGTAAGCGAGTATGCAACCAAGGAAGCCGCTGCTCCAGAAAATTTGGCTCCACCACTTCTACATCAGCCAAAGCATTACTGGATGCGCCCATAAGCCCGGTCATCAAAGTAAGAGCACTCAGCGCCGCAAGTTGACCTGTATATTTTTTCATAATCTTACACTCCTGTTTTTAAATCTCCACACACAACAAGCAACAACTGTCTTAATAATCCACGACATTACACATAACATCATACAGAGTTAATGTGCCAGAACTACACCGCAAAGAACTATTATTACTTGCTTCTTCACCACCAATATTCACGACACCATATTCACCCTCACCAAGAGGCAATGAATACAAAACGGAATTACCTTTACTTACCACTTGAAGACTAAAAAGATTTAATTCAGGAGCACTCGAATACAGCAACCCATCTTCAAGCATCAAAAACGAAGTTCCATTAACAGAATCCCCAATAATTGTGGGAGTTTCTGTTGTTGCAATATACGAGAACTCAACTCCTTGCACTGTCAGCGTAGAAAATTCTTTAATATGAATAACATCTGTCGAGCCGTACACAAATGCTCCTGATCCGGTCATTGTCACCAATCCTTTAAAGAACAGCGCACCCTCGTTAAAAATAACCTCATCATTCATTTGAAGCGTACAATCAGCAAACTCTATTGATGATCGTGAATGCCCTTGAATATGGTTGCTATTTAATGCTTCAAAAATTACCCCATCACATACTAAACTTGTATCAGCTTCAACAGACAATACTCCATCACTCAACACTAAAGCATGCCCATTTCCCCGAATATACGAAGGCACCAGCGGCATCTCATCATGTGGAATAAAAGAAAACATTGGAGTAAATTCAGATACATCTTTTGTCAGCGAAACAGTGCTTGCAGCAAAGTACAGTGAGCTGCCTTCACCAAATGAAATCACTCCGTGGCTGTATCCAACCAATTCAATATTACGCAATACTACCGTGGTATCGTCACCAATAATTAATTGATCAGATCCTAAATCTGAAAACGTAATTTTCTGACCAGTGCCGGTCACTACAATAGTGCCACCCTCAACATCAAGAGAACCAATTGTCAGCGTATTTTGCGACGACAAAGAAATATCATTAAACAATGTTGTATCTTGGTTGAAAACTCGCTTCAATCCACCGTGATCAATATATGTTCCCCCAGAAATATCAAACGATGCTCCATCTGCGATAGTAAGCGTACCGTTATTAACCACAGTTCCCGTTAAA
>JBIKTS010000065.1:0-5412 GCA_044347985.1 Candidatus Babeliales bacterium | reverse complement strand
CCATCAACAGACGGTGTTTCAAGAATAATGGGAATACCAACGCTACTCAGATGCTGCGCGCAATACACCAAAACCGACGCTGGGATTTTACCAACGCCAATATTTGCATGCCGATCTTTCCGATCACCGCACGCACCAAGCGAATCGTTCAAATGAACTACTTTAAGAAGCTCTTGCCCCACAACTTGGGTAAAGCGTGTCCATACTGCCTCATATGCAGCGATAGAGCTGATGTCATATCCTGCCGCAAATATATGGCAGGTATCAAAACAAACCCCCACTCGAGATCGCACTGCAGGATGGCACGCATCATACAACGCACGAATCTCTTCAAACGTACTGCCAATATTTGTGCCCTGTCCCGCAGCCGTTTCAAGCAGCACCATACAATCGCCCAGTGTGTCTTGCAGAATTGCCGAAAGATTGCGCGCAATCTTCTCAATACCAACGGCAGTACCTAAGCCAGTATGCGAACCCGGATGAAGCACGAGATATCCAATACCAAGTTGCTGACATCGCTGAATTTCTGCACGCAGCGACGCAATAGATTTTTTTTCTACTTCAGCATCAGAACTGGCAAGATTGATAAGATACGCTGCATGCACAACCACCACCGCCACAGAGCTCTTCTTCCATGCGGAGGAAAACTGTGCAATTTCTTCACTTGAAAGTGGTTTTGCAAAATACGCTTTGTTACTTTTGGTAAAAATTTGCACCGCGTGTGCGCCTACGTGCTCAGCACGAGTAAATACTTGCTCAAGGCCGCCAGCAACAGAGAGATGGGCGCCAAATAAATCTTTTTTCATGCAGTGACCTTTCTTTTCTAGAGTACCATCATACCAACGCGCACAAAAAACAGCTGCATTTTTTTGTTTTTGAGCTATAGTGTTTGCCTTCTCAAAATGAATCAAAATAAAAAAGCACAAGGAATCAGTATGTATATTGTTGAAGGGAATATCGGCGCGGGAAAATCAACATTTATCACCCTTCTCAGCAATTACCTTCCTGGCATAACATACTCGCTTGAACCGGTTGATACCTGGGCAAAGCAAACATACGGCCAATCTCTTCTTGAACAATTTTATACCGATCCAAAACGTTGGGCCTATACCCTTGAAACGCTTGCAATGCTTTGTCGATCACGCGATTATCTTACTACCACCCACCAAAGAAATCACTTTATGGAACGCTCGCTCTACTCAGGCCACTACTGTTTTGCACTGAATGGACGAGAAGCAGGATATTTTAGTGAAGTTGAATGGGACGTCTACCTTCAATGGGTAGAATTTATTTTTGCAAACAAAAGTAAAGCACCACAAGGTTTCATCTATCTCAAGACCACACCCGCCGTATGCCACACCCGCATTGCTCAGCGCAATCGAACCGGCGAATCGTCGATCCCCCTTGATTATCTTGAGCAGATTCATACTTGGCACGAAAAGTTCCTCATTCAAAAAGCAAATATCGCTCCTGATATAGCAAAAGTACCGGTTCTCGTGCTTGATGTGACGCCCGATTTTGCACACACTCCAGCGCGCATGAAAGAACTTGCTGAAGAAGTTGCGAGATTTATTTTGACTTGCTCATAAATTTCAAGTACATTTCTCGCTCACGTTTTGGGCGAATAGCTCAGTTGGTAGAGCATCTGCCTTACAAGCAGGGGGTCACAGGTTCGAGTCCTGTTTCGCCCACCATAACTTTCCGAAACGTGTTGTTCTTATAATTATAATACAGATTTTTCCTCGATAGCTCAGTTGGTAGAGCACATGACTGTTAATCATTAGGTCGCAGGTTCGAGTCCTGCTCGGGGAGCCATTTTTCTGGGGGCTGTAGCTCAGTTTGGTTAGAGCGTTCGCCTGTCACGCGAGAGGTCGCGGGTTCGAGCCCCGTCAGCCCCGCCAGAATTTTGAAACAAAAAAGCGCCGTGTTTTATGCGGCGCTTTTTTTATGTCTATTTACCTGAACTGCTTCGCTCCGCTCGCAGAGACGGTGTAAAAACTCGCAGAGACGGTGGATAGACTGTTTTGTATCTTGCATGGACAGTTACTAGACCGCTTCGTTCCTCACAGAGACGGTAATCAATAATAGCTATCTCATCACTAGTCGTTACCCAAGTTGTGCCCCACCACATCTTTGCAAATGCATGCGAGGCGATCCAATCATAATCATTACGAGCATATAGACAGCGTGTATGTCGTCATTGCGAGGAGCGCAGCGACAAAGCAATCTAGTCCTATAACCTGGACTGCTTCGCTCCGCTCGCAGAGACGACGTAAAAACTCGCAAAAGCAGTGATTAGGCAGAGACGGTATTAATTATCAAAATCTTATTGCTGTAAAGGATTGTCCACCACGACCGGCAGACCTAATCCCGCTTCAAATGGCCGCTTGTCGCCATCATTACCAACTGGCGTAACTTGCCCAGAAGCAATGCCCGCTGCCCGTCTATAATTACGCGAAGCCCACACACCACTTGCCATAGCAGATGTTGCCGCAACCCCAAAAGCTGCCCACAACCCAGCCGCTATCTGAGGCGTAACACCAGATTTGCTGCCACCAAATACTCGTACAATCAATGGACGACTTTTCAACAGGGTATCAAGTTGCTCTTTGAGTGCGTGCTCTTTTTCCTGGTACTCACGCAATTCAAACTCAATCAACGCTGCATGTTTAATTGCATAACGAACACGCTTTAATTCACGCGACACCAGCGTAATATCTCGTTCGATTTTCTTACCCGCCTTAGAATGCCACATCTGAGCACTGAGCGCTGAGCCACCCAAAGCGGCCGCTGCTAACGTAGTCACGCCACATACAGTCACTGAAACAGGAATCGATGACCGCCATCCCGGCGCGCAAGACATAAAGGTACCAAGCTGAAAACCCAACACTAGGCTCAAGAGAATCAATCGTTTGCTTTGCATCACCATGAGGCGCCTACTCCTTAATACTAATTTTATAAATGCGATGTTTACCCACTTTGAGAATAGCACCTGAAGTAAGCACGACTGATGCTTTAAAATCGGTAATTTTTTGTTGATCCAACGCTACTGCCCCATCATCCAATAACCGCCGCGCTTCTGATGATGTCTGCACTGCGCCGATATGCTTCAAAATATCCACAATCCAAGTAGGCGCCGCATACTGTTTTTCAAGCACCACTTCCCGCGCCTGGGAATAATCTTTTTGCTGAGAAAGCGCTTCAAACGTCGCTTGTCCCTCATCTGCGCCAGCCGGCGACCAAAACCGAGCAACAATACAGTGCGCCATCATCTTTTTGCAGGCGAGTGGATGCAGAATTCCTTGCTGCACATGACCACGCAACTCTTCAATATCTGCCACACTCTTACCACTCAGCAGCAACCAATAGCGCCACATAAGTTCATCGGAAATCGACATTAATTTGCCATACGCATCAATGGCAGGTTCAGCCAGCCCAATATAATTACCCAAACTTTTTGACATCTTCTGAACACCATCAAGCCCTTCAAGAAGCGGCATAGTCATAATAATTTGTGGCTCTTGTCCATACTGCTCTTGTAAATATCGCCCCATCAGCAAGTTAAAGGTTTGGTCAGTGCCGCCCAATTCAATATCACACTTGAGCATCACTGAATCATACGCCTGAAGCATAGGATAAAAGAGCTCATGAAACCCAATAGCCGATCCTGTTGCAAAACGATTACTAAAATCATCACGCTCCATAACACGCGCAAGCGTCGTCTTACCTGCCACACGAATAAAATCGGCAAGGGTCATAGATGAAAACCACTGCGAATTATAAATAATCTCAAGCTTGTTTGGATCCAAAACACGAGTGACTTGCTGCAAATACGTCTCAGCGTTTCGTGCTATTTCTTCTGGCTCCAGTGGTGGACGTGTTTTTGATTTTCCTGTCGGATCACCAATGCGCGTAGTAAAGTCACCAATAATAAATTGAATTGTATGTCCTTCATCTTGAAATTGACGAAGTTTTGAAAGCACCACCACATGTCCCAAATGAATATCAGGTGCTGTAGGATCTGCCCCAAATTTAACCAGCAATGGCTTACCACGTTGCAATTTCTTTTCAAGTCCTCCGTGTGGCAAAACTTGCTCAACACCGGTTAATAAAATGGTACTCACAACCGCCCCCTTAAATAAACACCAGCTGCATCAATCCTTGATACAACAAAAAATGAAGCGTATTAATCGCTATAATCATAACGTCGCGCACACCGGGAATCCAAAACAACGACACAAAAATTAACAACCCATACGGCTCAAGTGCATCATATAAAGCCTGTCCCCAGTCACCCAAAAGTACGGGCAAAAAAGCTCCTCCCTCAAATGGAGGGACAGGAATTAATGATAAAACAGCCCAAAACAATCCCCATTCAGTCAAAGAACTCGTTACTTGCTGAATAATAAGAAAAATTGGAGAAGCACCACCTAATAAATCAAACGCAACAATAAGTAAGTACATACTCGCCAAGACAACAAGCAAATGACTCAAGGTAGTCGCAAGAGTGACCGCCAAAATACCAATGCGACGGTACTTAAACTGAGACGCATCCATGGGAACAAAATAATATGGCCGAATACCAACAAGGACCATCAACATCACGAGCAATAACGTCAGTGACGGCCCCCCACCAGAGGTATAAAAATAATTAACCGATGCAAATGTTACCGCAAGGGCCATCGTGCCAACAATATCAATATGCGCCAAGGGATTCAACGTCAAAAAGCCGTCCTCATGAGCGCTTGTATCACCAAATAAATAGGCAGCAGCAGCCTGAAAAAAACCTCGCGCAGTAAATATAACCATGAAAGTAGGAAATAAAATGGCAACATGTTTAATAAACGTATACAAATGTATCGAATCCATAAAAACCTATCGGTATAAAAATGAATGAAGGCTGGTATGGTAGAAAACTCCCAACACTTCGTCAATTTTTAAGAACACCGCTTAATTTGAATAAAAACAAAGTTGCCATTATAATTCTGCCTTCTCTTAACAAAAGGATTAGTATGGAAACCAAATATTGCGCTCGCTCAGCACAAGAAGTAATCAAAAAACTGTGGCAAGATGCTGCCGTCAACGCATTTGATGCCTCAGACACTCAGCGACCGGTGTACAGTATTGATACCCCACCCCCAACTGTTTCGGGTAATCTTCATATTGGACACGTTTTTTCATACACACATACAGATTTTTTAGCCCGCTATAAAAGAATGACTGGTCATAATGTCTATTATCCTATGGGGTTTGATGACAACGGCCTTCCTACCGAGCGGTATGTAGAAAAAAAACATAAAACAAAAGCTCACCTCATCGGTCGGTCACCATTTATAAAGCTGTGTCTGGAGGAAGTGCGTCATGCTCACACTGCCTTTGCAGCGCTCTGGCAAGAGCTCGGACTGTCTATCG